>JBAVWD010000069.1:0-1654 GCA_049697655.1 Anaerolineae bacterium
GGGGCTACAGAGGGTATGAAGCGAACTGAGTATATCATGATCAAGCAGGAGGATGAAGGTGGCGATAGCTGATAGGGTTCATTTCAGAATGATGTCCCTGATCCATGAAGACCTCTACAGGGTGTTCAGAGATCCGTACGAGGTGCTGAAGACCGCAGGGTTGGCGTCGGGCCAGGACGTACTGGAGGTGGGCTGCGGTCCCGGGTTCTTCACCGTTCCAGCAGCAAGGATGGTGGGCGAGCAAGGCACCGTCCATGCCCTGGATATCAATCCCCTGGCGCTGGAGAGGGTTCGGCAGAAGGTGGAGAGGGAGAGCGTGACCAACGTCTGCACCATGCTTGCCGACGCCGGTCAAACAGGCCTTGCTGGTGAGAGCTTCGATCTCATCTTCGTGTTCGGCCTCGGCCATCTGGTAGGGGGTGCGGACCGCATGATGGCGGAGCTTCACCGGCTTCTCAGACCAGGAGGCACGCTCTCCATCGAGGGACGGCTGACGCCCAATGGGGAGCTATTCCAGGCTGTGAGGAGTGAGGGTCGTATCACCCAGTACAGGAAGGCGGTCTAGAAGGCTGAGGCGGGCAGGGGCCTTGGTATGTGTCCGCTGTCTCTGAGAGACGCTGATCCAATGACGCAAAGGAGGTACTGTCATGACTGACAGACGTCGTCAACTCGTAGTCGCGTTCCTCATCTACTTGGGTTTCACCCTGCTCATGCTGACTGCCAATGTCGTCAATTACATAGGTGAGCGGGAGGGCGCTCTGGAGACGCTGGAGCCCATCGCCAGTATGATCCTGGGCTTCGTGGCCATACCGGTCTTTGCCATCGCCTTGCCCTTGTGGCTGGGCCGCCGGTGGAAACTGGAGTACTCCTTCTGGCCACGGCACAAGAACTGGCTGATGGGGGTCGCGGTGGTCTCCCTTTATCTATGCCTGACCCAGCAGCAGTCTGGGCTGCAACTCATGTCGCAAGGCATCGGGACTGCTGACTTCCTGGTCCACTTCGTCTCCACGATGTTGTTCCACGTGTCCTACTACCCGCTGTTCGCAGTCCTGCTGCTGCCCGTACTGCGAAGGAACTTCGGATTGACGGCTGGGTTGGTGGTGACGGCGGCGCTGTTCGCCCTGTACCATCTGGCCGGGTTCTACTACTTCCCGGCGGGGCTGACGTTACGGCTTCAGGTTCTATTGTTCGCATCATTCGCAGCCAGTCTGCTGCTCTACTTGTGGACCGAGAACCTGATACTGGTGGCTATGGCCCACAACGTTGGGGGCAGTGTAGGTCTGGCGGTGAACGGTACCCTTTTCAACCAGGTGGATGAGCTATTGGTGGTCACGGTGTTGCTCATGGCTGGTCTGCTGGCCTACATGATCGTCTTCGAAGTGCGGCATCGCACCAGGGTTCATCGGGACGGATGGTGGCTGAGCGTCCAGACCGAGAATCAGGCATGTTGAGCCATGGAGGACATGGCGAGGGGAATGGTTGTGGAGCAGGGCTGGTCAGTAGCGCCAGGGGCCGATGGGACAGACGACTGGTTGAGCTTGTTGGACCAGTATCGGGTCGAGTTCGCGGCCTTGAGCACGCGGCAAGACAGCCCCTGGGTAGAGCTGATGCGGTCGCATGGCGACTGGGAAGTCCGGTACCGGGACGGAGACAC
>JBAVWD010000070.1:0-2437 GCA_049697655.1 Anaerolineae bacterium
CGGCATGGCTATCCATTGATCCGAACCTTAAATCCTCGGCGATTCCCTCCCTCGGGTATTGACTCTCCAGCCGCTGGAGGGTGTATAATGGCCGAGGAAGGCCTTCGAAGATAGTCTTGTTGGCAAACCGTCGACTTACACCAAGAAAGGGAAACAATGGAGGAAGACATGTCAAGCTCAGAAGTCACGCTCAAGAAAGTGGACCCCATGACCGTGGCCTCGATACGAGAGGTGGTGCCCACATATGCGGACATGGGCGCGCACTACGGAGAGATCTTCGCCTACCTGGGCAAGAACAGGGTTGCCCCTGCTGGCCCGGCCTTCGCCATGTACTACGACGAGGGATACAAGGAGAAAGACATCGACATCGAGTCAGCGGTTCCGATAGCCGGTGCCCTCGCCTCGACCGACCGAGTGAAGGTGCGAGAGCTTCCCGGGGTGGACCAGATGGCCTGCCTGGTCCACGAGGGCAGCTACGAAGGATTCAGCGACGCCTATGCCCGTCTGCTGGGCTGGATCGAGGCCCACGGGTATCGGATCGTCGGTCCCAACAGAGAGATCTACATCAAGGGCCCCGGACCCGATTACGAGCCATCGGAGTACGTGACGGAACTCCAGTTTCCGGTCCGGCAGGCGTAGCACCGTAGGGGCACGGCATGCCGTGCCCCTACCATACCAACTTAGACGCGAGTCTTGACTCTTCAGTCGCGACAGGGTGAATACTGAGCCGCGACGGCCCGGAGTCCACGACGCGTTGCCGGAGCGAGGTACGTGTTCAAGATCGGCGAGTTCTCCAAACTCAGCCAGGTGCCCGTGAAGACGCTGCGCTACTATGACGAGATCGGCCTTCTGCGGCCGGCCCAGGTGGACGATTTCACAGGCTACCGGTACTACTCTGCCGATCAGCTACCCCGGCTCAATCGTATCCTGGCTCTGAAGGACCTGGACCTTTCCCTAGCCCAGATCGGGGAACTCCTGGACGGCGACCTGCCAGCGGAGCAGATCCGTGGCATGTTCCGGATGAAGCAAGCCGAGGTGAAGGGACGGGTCAAGGAGGAAGAGGCAAGACTCGCCCGGGTCGAGTGGCGGCTGAGGCAAATCGAAGAGGAGGGAACAATGTCTGACCAGGAAGTGGTCGTCAAGAAGGTTGCGGCGATGAAGATAGCCTCTGTGCGGGAGGTCATCCCGAGCTATGGCGAAGTCGGCAAACTCTACGGCGAGATCTTCAAGTACGTGGGACGTCACAGAGCAAGGCCGGCCGGACCTGCCCTATCCATCTACTACGATGAAGGATACTGCGAGAGCGACGTGGACGTCGAGGCCGCGGTGCCCGTGTCCAAGGACCTGCCTGATGGGGATCGGGTCAAGGTCCGCGAGTTGCCAGCCGTGGAGGAGATGGCCTGCACCGTGCACAAAGGCAGCTACGACACTATGGCGGAAGCATACAATCGCCTACTGACCTGGATCGAGGCCAACGGGTACCGCATCTGCGGCCCGAACCGGGAAGTGTACATCAAGGGACCAGGCCTGCTCACCAAGCCAGCGAATTACGTGACCGAGCTGCAAATCCCCGTGGAGAAGGCGTAGCGCCCTCAGTCGCAGGCGCCCAGCGCTACTCGTCCTCTGCCGACGACGGACCTCCACCCTCGGCGAACTCCTTGATCTGCGAATAGTGCTCTTCTTCGTCCTCCGCTTCCGCCCGGAGCAGCCGGCCGATGGTCACCTTGTAGCGCTTGTAGCGCACGCCTCTGTCCTTCTCAAACTCGTCGGCCGGCACGGTGGCCAGCAGGTCCACGAGGGCACGGTGCGAGGCCTCCACGGAATGGAAAAGCTCCGCGTAATCCTCGGTCTTGTGCCTCTCGACGAGAAAAGCGTTGTAGCTGGCCCAATCGCGGTCGTGGTGAGAGTAGAACTCCGGCAGTTCCCCTACCAGGATCGACTTTGTCGCTTCGATGTTGGTGTAGTCCCACCCCACAAGGTGGGCCAGCAAATCCCTGGCAGACCACTCGCCGAGGAAGACCTCACCCTGCCTTTCTCGGGGTAAGGTGTGGGCCACGTGGAGGATCTTCCTCCTGACCTGGCTCAGGGCCGAGATGATGTTGTCCTTCTTCTGCTGCGCCTTGTCGGACATGGTACCTCCCCCTCAGTGGCAGTCGCGCCCGCGTGCCACCTTCTGGTAACTCGTGCGTCTCCGGGAGCGCTCAAACCCCAGACGTTCATACAAGCGCATGGCACGGTGGTTGTCGATGTTGACCTCCAGCGCTGCGCTAGTAAGTCCGTCTGCCTGCAACCCGTGCATGACTTCGCAGAGCAAGGCCCTCCCCAGGCCACGCCTGCGCCAGGCAGGTCGCACGCCCATCTGGACGATCCAGCCTACGCCGGCAGTGTCATCAGCACCTTCCGTCTCCACGTGGCAGATGGCAAAGCCCACCGCCTC
>JBAVWD010000071.1:0-1506 GCA_049697655.1 Anaerolineae bacterium
ATAGCAGCTTGTCAAGCTGTCTGACCACGACCCCAGATGGAAGAAGCTCGATGGTTTCTGCGGACACCTCAATTGAGCCAGGCGGAACAAGGTCCCCGTGAACATCCGAAAGCATGGGCGCCTGGCCACACCAACTTCTGCTGCCGGGGGCATGTGGGGTGTGCCCAGCGAGGAGCTGCCGGAGGGGGATAGTGCTCTCGGGCCCAGGCGTCCTCACGTTGTCGCCAGCACGAGTGAATCATGTCTCGCAAGAAAAGGACCGCGCGCCTCACGACACGCGGTCCGTCTTCAGATGCTGTGGAGTTGATGCTGGTGTTGTGCACCAGTGTAGCACCGCCATACGCCGTGTCGATTACTCGAGCGCTGGCTTTGCTACTGGATCACGGGAGGGCGCAGTTGCGAGTGCGGCACCACGGGCCCGCACGGCTGAACCGCGGACTGCGGCACCCTCCGCATGACCTTTACTAGTGGCGCCTCTTCCAGCGATCTCGCTTGAGTCTTTTCCGATACTTGTGCCGCGCGATCTTCTTGCGGCGTTTCTTCACTACTGAGCTCATACCATCTTCCTATCCACGTCACGCTGTCCGCAGTTCTCGCTGACTCACATTATACCAGATGCGGTGGGCCGCCGCAAATAGGGCACACCAATGAGCGAATCGGAGGTCGCGCTGCCGCCGCGGCGCACAGCGAGGTCCGTGGACGCGACCCTGGAAGAGCAGGTAACTCACTCCTCGTGAAGAGGGGGCGTGACGAGCACCTTGTCAACGCGGAGGCCGTCCATGTCCACCACCTCGAAGCAGTACCCCGACGCCTCGATCAGGTCGCCCTCCCGGGGCACCCGCCGAAGGTGCGCCATGACAAAACCGCCCAGAGTGCGGAATTCACGCGTATCCTCTCCCTCCAAGTGCTGTATGCCGAGTTCTTCCTTGAGGTCGAACAGGGAGAGTGACCCATCCGCAAGCATGGAACCGTCCTCCCTGCGGACAACCGATGGCTCCTCGAGATCGTACTCGTCTCGGATCTCTCCCACGATCTCCTCCAGAACATCCTCCAGTGTGACGATGCCCTCGGTTCCCCCGAACTCGTTAATGATAATCGCCATATGACTGCGGGTATCCTGAAAAGTCTTGAGCATGGCCAGCAGCGACTTGGTTTCCGGTACAAACAGTGCTTCCCGGAGAAGGGTCTTAATAGAGGTGGATCCCTCAGCGCTAAGCAGGTCCTTGGCGTGCAAAATGCCCACGACTTCGGACAGACTGCCACGGTACACCGGGAACCGCGACAAGCCGGAGGACAGGACTTTCTCTCTTATCGACTCCATCGGGTCGTCTATGTCAACTGCTACGACATCGGGTCGAGGCCGCATCACGTCCACTACCGACTGGTCGGCAAAGCGGAAGATCCTATCCACGAACTCCTTCTCCGCCGGGACGAACACGCCCGTCCGGGCGCCCTCGGCGACGAGGTACCGGACCTCCTCTTCGGTGACCGTCTGCTGGTATCGTC
>JBAVWD010000072.1:0-1830 GCA_049697655.1 Anaerolineae bacterium
AAAGGGCCGAGGCAGAGGGTAGGTCTGACCATCAACCGTCACCTGGCGTTCCTGCATCGCCTCCAGCAGGCTGGACTGTGTGCGTGGCGTGGCGCGGTTGATCTCGTCGGCCAGGAGTACCTGGTTCAACACTGGGCCAGGCCGGAACTCGAACTCCTGGCTTTTCTGGTTGTAGTAGTTCAGCCCTGTGACATCGCTGGGCAGCAAGTCCGGGGTGAACTGAATGCGGGCAAAGGTGCAACGCAGGCTGCGAGCCAGTGCCTTGGCCAGGGTGGTCTTGCCGATACCGGGCACATCCTCCAGGAGCACGTGACCCTCGGTGAGCAGGGCTACCAGCAGAAGCTCTGTCACATCGGACTTGCCGATGATGACGCGGCCCACGTTCTCCTTGACCGCCTGAGCGAACTGTGTGAATTCCATGGGGCCTCCCTCATCTGGTAGAGGATGGGCAGCATATGACGGGGCGCCTTCGTCGGTCCCCATCGGGCTCCGACAAGCGCCACCAGGCACGTGAGCCTGGCGACCCCTTTGCCTTGAGGCGGGGCAGAGCGTATCGATCAACTGGGGGCCGCCCTTGCAGCGGGCGTCGGTGCTGCTACAGCGGGGACGCCGCATCGCAGGCGAGGCGCCGCTGCACCTGCGCGTTCCTGGCCCGCGGTGGCAGGCTTCTCCGGACTGATCCCATTATAACGCACCTGGCAGCCGCGGTCCACATGCCGCGGCCGGTCGGTCCTAGCTGATCTGGGCGGGGCAAGTGGTGTCCGCCGCGTGCCTATCTGTCAACACCGACGATGCGCGGCAAAGGTTCAGCTCTGTCCGCGCGGCGCGAGGGTATGGCAGTGATGCGGGGTGGTGTCCTGGACCGCGAATGGCGCGAACCGGACCGCGAAGGGCCCGAATCAGACGAATGACGCGAAAGGGGTCGCGAAGGGGCGAAGGAGGCGAAGGCCCAGTACGCATGGGTATGGTAGGGGCGACCCGCCGGGTCGCCCCTACGGACATGTGCTCCCCACACTGCCGTGCCGCCGGTCCGGCGTGGCACTCTGCCCGGACGCCGAGATCCGTCAGTCCACCATGGAGACCAGAAGTGCGAATACGGACTGGATGACGTTCATGTAGAAGTTACCCCCCAGGTCGCGAAAGACCTCGAAGGGCAACCCGGGGGCTCCGAAGAAGGGCCTCAGGGTCCAGGCCATCTGGGTGCCCACAAAGCCGTAGACGAAGATCCAGACCCAGAGGATCAGGCTACGAACGCCCAGGCCCTCGCCCTTCTGGACGTGACGCATGCCCTGCCACAAGAAACTCAGCCCGGCCACGCCGGTGACGGTCAGAATGCCCACGTTCAGGAGCTTGTAGAAATCGTAGTTGGGAGCGGTCAGCCAGAAGAAGAGGGCGATGGGCGCGAAGGACAGGGTGAGCACCGCAGTGACGGCGATGGCGGTCATGATCAGGGCGAAGGTCTGCGCGAGGGTCAGTCTGGACCCGAAGAGCAGGTTGAAGAAGTAGAGGGTGGGCAGGCAGATAGCGAGCGTGATCAGATAGAGGATGGGCAGCTTGATGGCTGAGGACAGCGCCTGGGGCACACTGCTGGAGATACCCAGTATGGCGCCGTAAATGGCGAAGAAGAGCACCGCTCCGACGAGCATGTTTCGCGTCTTTCGACCGAGGTCGTCGCCCTCCCTTATCTCGTCGAAGAAGCCTCCACGATTGCGCAGGATGCGCTCGATGACGTAGAACGGTTCCATGCTTTCTACCCTCCTCAAATGTGATTCCGCGTTCTGCTCACAACTGAGCGATGGTCACCAGGCAGAAGAAGGCCCACACGCTGTA
>JBAVWD010000073.1:0-2024 GCA_049697655.1 Anaerolineae bacterium
GGGGACGCGTCGCAGCTGGTAGAGGACGAACCCAGCGATGGTATCGTAGTCATCGTCCTCAGGCAGCTCCAAACCCAACTCCCTGTTGACCTCGTCGATGCGCATCAGGCCGTCAATCTGCATCGTATCCTCGTCGATTTCTACGAGAAGTGGTTCCGTCACCCACTCGTCGGTAAGGCGACCGACGATCTCCTCGATCAGTTCCTCGAGCGTTACCACCCCTGCTGTTCCGCCGTATTCGTCGATGACGATGGCCATCTGCGTGTTCTGGCTGCGCATTTCGTGGAACAGCTGGCCCACCTCCTTGGTCTCGGGCACGAAGATGGTGGGCCGGATCAGTTGGTGGAGACCCGCGACTGGGTCCACAGAGCCGCTGGCCATGTTGAGCAGTACGTCTTTGATGGACACGAAGCCGGACACATTGTCCAGATCGCCTTCGTAGACGGGGAATCGCGAATGGCTGGAGGAGGTAAAAGTCGTGAGCAAGCCTTCCAGCGTCGTGTCGACAGCGATCCCCACGATGTCCGGTCGCGGTATCATGACCTCGCGAACCTGACGCCTTACAAACTGGAAGACGTTGTGCACCATCTGGCGTTCTACTCCCAAGACCGTGCCTTGTTGCTCCCCAATGGTGGCTAGCATGCGAATCTCATCGGAGGTGACGAATGGAGATTGGTCCTCTCGTCCCCTGCTGACCAGCCCAATGAGGGCGTTGGCGATCAGCGTGAATACGTAGATGACAGGGGTGAGCACTCGCACGAAGAGGCTGATGGGTCGGGCTACGAGAAGGGCCATGCGCTCCGAGTTTCGCGCGGCAAAGGTCTTAGGAGTGATCTCTCCGAAGAGCACGATGAGCACCGTCAGCACCAAACTCGCCACCACCAAGCCTTGTTTACCGAAGATCGCCAAGGCCAAAGTGGTGCCCACCGAGGAGGCGAAGATGATGAAAGCGTTCTCGGTCAGCAGGATGGTGGCAAACAGCTTGTCGTGATGCTCCCAAAGGCTCCTTGCTAACTGGGCAGCGCGGTTGCCCTGCGCTGCCAGGCTGCGAATCCGGATCTTGCTGACGGAGATCAGGGATGCCTCGGAGCTGGAGAAGAAGGCTACCATCAAGATGCTGATCAGGAGGATCGCCAGGCTGACCAGCACATTGGACCCCATGATGGGGAGAGCGGTTTCTCCCACGAAGAAGACCTCCACCGACGATTATACCAACCTGGTTGTGGCTGCGCTACTGTCTATCACGAGAGCGCAAAGCCCTTCCGTAACGCCTTGAGGTCTTGTGGGGGGTTCCCGTGCTGTGCTATACTAGCCTTGATCTATGGAGAGGTGTGTGCCCTGTGACAGTGGCCTATGCTCCGGGCAAAGTCATACTTGTCGGCGAACACGCAGTGGTCTACGATCGGCCAGCCGTGGCACTCCCTGTGAACCAAGTGCGAGCCGAGGCAACGGTCGTGAACGCCAAAGAAGGCCAGGGCATCATCATCGAGGCCGCCGATCTGGGACAGACCTTTGTTCTGGGGCGCGGAGATCCCCCAGGATCATTCCATGCCCTGCAAGTCACCGTGGCGGGCGCTCTGCTGTACCTAGGTTTGAGTTTGGAGCAGGACCTGACGGTCACGGTGAGATCCACCATCCCCATCGCACGGGGCCTGGGCAGTGGCGCTGCTGTGTCCACGGCGCTGACCAGGGCTGTTGCTCAGCATTTCTCCAGAGAACTGACCCCCGCGGAGGTTTCCCGGTTGGTGTACGAGGTGGAGAGAATTCATCACGGCACACCCAGCGGCATAGACAACACAGTCATCGCCTATGAACGGCCGGTGTATTTCGTCCGCGGAGACAAGCCCCAGACCTTGGCGGTGGGGCAGCCTCTGACCCTGTTGATAGCCGACACAGGCTTGGCAAGCCTCACCAGGGAGGCGGTGGACGCCGTGCGACAGGCCTGGCAACGATCCAGGGAGCGGTACGAAGAGCTCTTCGATAGGGCGGGCTCAATAGCGGTCGAGGTGCGCCAGGCCATAGAG
>JBAVWD010000074.1:0-1714 GCA_049697655.1 Anaerolineae bacterium
ATCGGTCCCCTCTCCAGCCACCAGGATGGGGACCTCCTGGCCCTGGTTAGAGAGACTGATCTGCTGGGGATCCACCTCCCTCAGATCGAGACCTGCCGCCACCAGATCCGCGTAGGAGAGGACGTAGATTCCGCTCTCGTCGACAGCGATCTTGGCCGTCGTGGCGTGTGGCGAGAGGGTGGACTCAGGCGGCACCTCCGAGGAGCAGGCGACCAGCAATCCCACGAAAACGAGGAGGAGTACGAGCCATGGATGAGGTCTCGTTCCTGGCGTCAGCCTCAACCTCCCCCGGTGAGAGGATGCGTCTGGAGAATGCATCTTCAGAGGCTAAGCTTGCGGACCAGCGCCAGAGCGACAGAGAGCAGCAGCACTCCGAGCAGGGACACCAGGGAAATGAGCAGCAGGATGGTACTGGGATGGATCGTGGGCCAGTGGACGAGGAAGGAGGACCACCCAGGAGCCCCGGGTTGTGAGTCGCCGCCCCACGCTACAGTGGTCGCAGTGGACGTTTCGGCGGCCCCGGCAACAGTGGTGGAGGTAGGCATTGGCGTCCGCTCCCCGTAGACAGTCCCAGGGGTCATGGTAGGCTGAGCCATGCCTCCAGGGGTCACCGTGGGTGTACTGGCCGGCGTGGAAGTGGGAACCACGGTCGCCGTGGATGAGGGCGTCGCTGTCGGCACTGTAGTGGCTGTGGCCGTGGGCACTCTGGTCCGTGTGGAGGTAGCCGTTGCGGTCGGGGTGGACGTGGCCGTTTCCGCCGGTGTGGACGTAGAGGTTGGGGACGGTGAGCCCCCCGGAGCGGCCGACTCAGGATCGTCGCTGTAGAACTTGCCCACGGAATGCATGTCGACGCTCTCCAGCCAATAGTAGTAGGTGACACCCTCCACGACGTCTGTGTCCTGGTAGGAATAGCTAGCACCAAACACCCCGCCGAAGGCTTCAGAAGGGATAAGCCACTGATTGAGCTTCTGAGCTTCAATGAGTTCGGGCACCTCAGCGCGGTGGAGGTTGAATCCTAAGTTGTCTAGCTCTTGAGCCGTTTCCCATTGCAGAACCACACGGTCTTCCTCACCTGTGGCCCTGAAGTACAATAGGTACACCGCTGCGTCAACGCGCGCAGGGCAAGCGAGAAGCAGCACCATGATAGCCGCCAGCGCAAAGACCTGGGCGGGGCAGATCCTTCTCCTACTGCAATCCGGATTACCCATAGTGCTGCCGTTCCAATCAGGAGGGGTCGACTTAAGGTTAGCAGATGCGGTTCAGGACGTCAAGCTTTCCGCACAGCTCCGGTCGCTTCTGGCGATAAGAACTCAGACTAGGTCAGCCCTTCGGTGGGGGAGTCTAGCTGGCTCAACGGGTTCCTCAGACCTCGGGGCCGACACACCCTTCTCCTCGCTCGGTGCGCCCACCAGGCTCTGCCTCATCCTTTCTTTCTCACGCAGTCGGGCTCTCGAGCTGCTCCAGGGCAAAACCATGTCTCTCCAGCACCCACTTGGGGAACTCCATGCGGCAGGTCTTCAGAGGATCGACCACCTGGCAAACCCTCAACTGGCCCAACACGCTCATCAGCATGCCGGCCTCGTTCAGAGGAAGGCCCACCCTCTCGGTCAGCAGACGAGCCATGGCCTCGATTGCCCCTTGCGCAGCCTGATCCAGGTCCTCGTGAGAGTGAATCGTCGCCACCAGTTCCTCGTTCTCCACCAGCGGCAAAGGC
>JBAVWD010000075.1:0-3365 GCA_049697655.1 Anaerolineae bacterium
TCCTCATCCCGCCCATGCTCGTGTTGGTGGGGACCGCGTTGGCCGTCGCTGCCGGTGCGGGCCTGGCCAGCATCTTCAATCCCGGGCCGCACGGCTTCAGCGAGGTCTTGTACGCTTTCTCGTCAGCGGGGAACAACAACGGCAGCGCTTTCGCCGGCCTTGGCGCCAACACTCCCTTCTACAACGTCGTGCTGGGCCTGGTCATGCTCTGCGGCCGCTATTGGTTGGTCATCCCTACGCTGGGCATCGCCGGGTCGCTCGCGCGCAAGAAACGAGTGCCACCCGGCGCTGGCACGCTGCCGACTCACACCCCCCTGTTCGTTACCCTGCTGATCGGTGTCGTGATCATCGTCGGGGCGCTCACGTTCTTTCCGGCGCTCGCACTGGGACCGATCGTGGAACACCTAGCGATGGTTCGCTGAGGCAAGCTCATGTTGGATAGACCCAAAACGCGTCCCCTGTTAAACCCGGCCATCGTACGGCGGGCCGTCGCAGAGTCATTCAAGAAGCTCGATCCCCGCCATCAGGTGAGGAACCCGGTGATGTTCGTGGTCGAGGTCGGCAGCCTTCTGACCACCGGGCTGTTCGTGCAGGCCCTGTTCGGCCGGGGCGAAGCGCCTGCCAGCTTCATCCTGGCGATCTCGCTCTGGCTGTGGTTTACAGTGCTGTTCGCCAACTTTGCCGAAGCGATGGCTGAGGGCCGCGGCAAGGCTCAGGCTGCCGCCCTGCGCCGTGCGCGGCGCGACATCACGGCGAAGAGACTCGATCAGCCCCGATATGGTGCTGTCTTCCAGGCCGTCCCCGCGCCCGCCCTCCGCTTGGGCGACGTCGTACTGGTCGAGGCGGGCGACTATGTACCCAGCGATGGAGAGGTGATCGAGGGCATCGCTTCCGTGGACGAAAGCGCTATCACGGGCGAGAGCGCCCCTGTCATTCGCGAGAGCGGGGGTGACCGCAGCGCTGTCACAGGTGGCACACACGTCCTCTCCGACTGGCTGATCGTACGCATTGCCGCGGACCCCGGCGACACCTTTCTCGACCGGATGATAGCGATGGTCGAAGGTGCCAAACGCCAAAAGACACCCAACGAGATCGCGCTCAGTATCCTGCTCGCTGCGCTGACCATTATCTTCCTGCTGGTCACCGTCACGCTTTTGCCGTTCTCGGTCTTCTCCGTGCAGGCGGCAGGGCAGGGCGTGCCTGTCACGGTGACAGTGCTGGTGGCGCTGCTCGTCTGCCTCATCCCTACGACCATCGGCGGGTTGTTACCCGCCATCGGCATCGCCGGTATGGATCGCTTGATCCAGGCCAACGTGCTCGCCATGTCGGGCCGTGCGGTCGAAGCCGCCGGCGACGTGGATGTGTTGCTGCTTGACAAGACCGGCACCATCACCCTGGGCAACCGGCGCGCCACCGCGCTCATCCCGGCTGACGGAGTGAGTGCCGAGGTGCTGGCAGACGCGGCTCAGCTCGCCTCGCTGGCCGACGAGACACCGGAAGGCCGCAGCATCCTCATCCTGGCGAAAGAGCAATACGGCCTGCGCCAACGGGACATGCATACCTTGGGCGCGACCTTTGTCCCGTTCTCAGCCCAGACCCGCATGAGCGGCGTCAACTTCGACGGCCGCCAGATCCGAAAAGGCGCGCCGGACGCCATCGAAGCTCACGTCAGGCGCTGGGGTGGGCAGGTCTCGCTCGCCGTGCAGAACCACGTGGAAGAGATATCACAACAGGGGGGCACGCCGCTGGTCGTGGCTGAGGGTCCTCAAGTGCTGGGCATCGTACAGCTCAAGGACGTTGTAAAGGGCGGCATCAAGGAGCGCTTTGCCGAGTTGCGGCGCATGGGCATCAAGACGATCATTATCACCGGGGATAACCCCCTCACGGCAGCAGCAATCGCCGCCGAAGCAGGCGTGGATGATTTTCTGGCCCAGGCGACGCCCGAGGCCAAGCTCAGGTTGATCCGCGAACACCAAGCTGGCGGGCGTCTGGTGGCCATGACGGGCGACGGGACGAACGACGCGCCAGCGCTGGCGCAGGCCGACGTGGCCGTGGCTATGAACACCGGCACCCAGGCCGCCAAAGAGGCCTGCAACATGGTGGACCTCGACTCTAGCCCGACCAAGTTGATCGAGATCATTGAGATCGGCAAGCAGCTGCTGATGACGCGCGGCGCACTGACGACCTTCAGCATCGCCAACGACGTGTCTAAGTACTTTGCCATCATCCCGGCCGCGTTTGCCGGCACCTACCCGGCGCTGAGTGCGCTCAACATCATGCGGTTGGCCACGCCGCAGAGCGCCATTCTGTCGGCGGTGATCTTCAACGCGCTCATTATCGTCGCGCTGATCCCGCTGGCGCTGGGCGGGGTTCGCTATCGCGCCATCGGGGCAGAGGCGCTGCTGCGCGAGAACCTGCTCATCTACGGTGTCGGCGGGCTGATCGCGCCTTTCGTCGGCATCAAGATCCTCGACCTGATCCTGGTGGCTTTGAAGCTAGTATAGGGAGGCACGATGGACACTCAAGATCTCCGCCCCGCGTGGTGGCAACTGCTTCTGCTTCTGCCTGTGATGATTGGATTGGTCGTACTCGAGGCTAGAGCGCCTTTCTCCGAGCCTGTCCATACGGCGGCCACGGCAGGCGTTCTGGTGCTGACCTACGCACTGGTGGGACTCTGGGTGCGGGCCAACAGACTGGCGCTGATCCGGGCAAATCATCTGGTGACACTGGTGAGACGGTCCCAGGAGAAAGTCGTTCGAGGAGAACTGGGCGAAGAATGCCTCTTGGCTCACCCGCTCCAGGCTATGCCACTGGAGACTGGGAAGGGCTGGAACAACAACGAGGAGTACAGCCTGAGCCAGGTCATCAGGCCGGTTCCGAGGCCTGTAGAGACAAGGGAAGGGTAGGAATGCTCCCCCAACTGCGCGCCGCCGCTGCGACTCTGGTCTTGCTGACCGCCATCACAGGGGTGGTCTATCCTCTGGCCATTACCGGCATCGCTCAGGTTGTATACCCCAACCAGGCCAATGGCAGCCTGATTTTGAAGGATGGCCGGGCCATCGGCTCTGAGTTGATCGGCCAGCCGTTCGATGCCCCTGAGCACTTCTGGGGCCGATTGTCGGCGACCGAACCGTTCCCCTACAACGCGGCGGCCTCCTCTGGCTCGAATCTTGGGCCGACGAACCCAGCGCTACTGGAAGCGGCCAAGGCCCGGGCGAAGGCCCTCCACGACATCGACCGCGGGAACACACAGCCGCTCCCCGTGGACCTGGTGACGGACTCTGGCAGTGGCCTCGATCCGCACATCACCGTTGCGGCGGCGCTGTATCAGGTGCCACGCGTGGCGCGTGCCCGCGGTGTCAGTC
>JBAVWD010000076.1:0-4293 GCA_049697655.1 Anaerolineae bacterium
GACCAGCGCACCGTAAACTATGCCATCCAACACACCGTCGAACTCCCGCCTGAAGATGAGGAACACGGCGAGAATGGCCAGGGCCTTGACAGACTCCTCGACCACGGGCGCCACCACGGTGCCCCCTGCGACGTCCGCGCTGCTTTCTCCAAGGAACGCGGCAAATGGCACACCTATCACGAACTCAGCTATCAGAGACAGTAAGATAGCAGGGATCGCACCCCAGATGAAGGTAGCTGCGAGCAAGCCCCACGGCTCTTTCTCATACCTGTCCAGCCACCAGACGATCAGGCTGTAGAGAACCGCGGGAGCCACTGCCGCCAGAACGGTCAGCAGGATCAGGGCGAGATAGAACAGAAGCTCCATTCCGCTAGCCCCTGCGCAGGTTCCTGAGACCTCTCGCATAGATGCTGTAGAAGTGAACCCAGAAAGGACTCCGAGTCCCCACAATCCGTCCCTCGCGGAGTTGCTCCAGGAACTCATCTCTTCCGTCGAAACGATCCATCTCCAGATAGACCCGCCCTAGTTCGAATCTGCTGTGGGCATCGCTGCCCGCTGTGCAAGGCAAACCATGGCGCAGGGCGAATTCACGAGCCCGACGATTGTCTTCAGGCAAGGTAACCCGCGCGTTGAACACCTCCAGGAAGTCCAACCTCTCAGCAAGCCACTCCAGAACCCCAAAGTCCAGGCTCTCACGGCGCAGTCTGTCAAATGGATGGGGCACTCCCGCCAGCGCGCCCTGCTCCTGGATCAGCCTCACCGTCTCACCCGCCGAGAGGCCCTTGGGCACCTCCTGCTCCAGGAAGAGCCCGACTATCTCCCCGTCGGACGTGGAAATCTCCTGTCCGATGACTACCGGAAAGGGAGCTAGCCGCTGCACGGCCTTGGCACCAGCGATTGTGTCGTGATCGGTAATCGCCAGAGCACCGAGGCCTCTCCGCAGGGACACGTCTACTACCTCCTGCGGCGACATGATCCCATCAACCGAGTAGGAGGTGTGTACGTGAAGGTCTACTTCGATCATGGCGACAGAACGTGCGCCCCCAGCAAACGGATCATCAATCGGTCAGGAGGTCAGTCCTCCACCTTTGCAGCAGGCCTTGCGACGCAACCTGTGAACAACGCCGGCGCCGGACTATCTCACACTGTGGTCGTGATGGTACCGAGGAGCGGACGTCACTCCTGATGCGGAGAGCACAGAGAACTCCACTGAAGTCGGAGACTGACACTCCAGAGAAGCATTGCACCGTGGCGGGCCTCGCCGCGGCCTGCCAACGTCACCCTTCGTCCTTCCCCGCGGCGGCCTCCACTGAGACGGAGGTCCAAATTCGCTGCGCATTATCGCATACCGGATCGACAGTGTCAACTGGCGATGTTGTCCCCAAAGCCATCTTGTGGTATAATAGCAAAAGGATCTCTCGCTCATGGAGGCCCACCATGGTATCGAAAGCACAGGCGCTTGACGTCCGCTCGAAGATGATCGGAGTGCTGGTCCGAGCTGCTCGCCTACGAGCTGGTAAGACCGCGAAGCAGTGCGCCGACTGGCTGGGCTGCTCACCGCACATCATGTCTCAGTACGAGTACGGCCGTGGGCCTGTCTCCCTGCCGGAACTCGAGCTACTCGCGCAGTTATTTCGCGTGCCAGTGCGTCATTTGTGGGACGACGAAATCGCGGTGATGGATGTACCGAGCGCCAAGGCCCCGGGACAGAAGATCCTCAGACTTCGTCACAAGGAGATGGGCGTGCTGCTTCGACAGGCACGCTCTAGGGCCGGCAAGACTCAGAAACAGTGTGCTGAGATCCTCGGCACCTCCACAGATGTTGTCTCCAAGTACGAACATGGATCCAAGGCGATGCCTTTCACTCATCTGGAGCTTCTGGCCGACTTCTTGGGAATCCCGATGTCCAGCTTCTGCGATCGGGAACTGGCGGTCGAATGCGGGCCCGAGTTGCTACCTGGTGACGAGGTCTGGGCCAATCTCCCACCGGAGATCAAGCGATTCATCTGCGACGCGGACAGCCTGCCGTATCTGGAGATGGCGCTCAGGCTATCTGAGCTACCCACGGACTCCCTAAGGCGCCTTGCCGAGGCCATGTTGTCCGCGGAAGACTGGGCTGCAAGAGCAACAGAATGAGCCCCCCTGCCTCCCCCACCGTCGCTCAACAGGCTACACCATTCCTCGAGACTCTGGCGAGGCTCACCAGCCATCGCGATTCAGGGCAGTTCCTCTCCGCCGCACTGGGCGAGGCGATCAAGGCCACGAATGCCCACGCTGGATCGCTGCTGCTCGTAGGCGACGCCACGCGACGCGTCAGAGAAGGCGACATGTCAACTGAGATCGAAAAGCAGATCACACTCTGGGAGGACGGGCTCGAGCACCGCCTTCGTTCCAGTTCCTGGCGCATAGAGGCAGACGAGAGTCTCTCCGTATCGACTCACGTGGTCAAGGGCGCAGAGCAGGTCCTCGTGAATACGCCTCTCCTGCGGGGGGACACCGTAACAGGTTCCCTGACCGTCGCCCTGGGCCCAGGCGACAAGCTCTCCCTGTTGCAGCGACAGGCGTTGACCTCCTTTGCCAGGACGATTGGGAATCTGGCGGACATGATCGAGCAGCTGACTCTGACACAGCACAGCCTGGAACAACTTACTTTCCTACGCGAGACCAGCCAGGCTTTGACTTCCACACTGGATCTCCGCCAGGTGCTGGACAATACAATGGAACTGGCCACTAAGATCCTCGGCGCCCAGGCCTCCACGCTGATGCTCATCGATGAGGAGACCAACGAACTCGTTTTCGACATCCCCTATGGCGAAAAGCGGGAATTGCTACGCAGCTATCGCATGTCCATGGAAGAGGGCATAGCAGGCTGGGTCGCCACCCAAGGTAGACCCGCCATGGTCAACGAAGCTTCCGGTGATGAGCGTTTCAGCAGCGGGGCCGACGTCCGCACCGGCTTTCTAACACAGTCCGTGATCTGCGTTCCCCTGCAAATCAAGAATCGCACCATCGGCGTCCTCGAAGCCCTCAACAAAGTATCCAGCCAGGGTTTCAATGACGACGACCTCCGCTTGCTCAGCACTCTGGCCGCACAGGCCGCCAGTGCCATCGAGAACGCGCGCCTGTACCGCAGCCTGCGTGAGGAGAGAGACAAGATCCTCCGCGTGCAGGAAGAAGCCCGCCGCAGTCTGGCTCGCGATCTTCACGACAGCACACTACAAAGCCTTTCCTCCATCAGCATGGGCCTTGACTATGTCAAGCAGCTGCTCAAACATCAACCGGCTACCGCCGCCGACGAACTTGGCCGGGTGCAGGAGTTGGTCAGTCAAGCCTTGAGGGAGGCACGTGTTCTCCTGTTTGAGCTGCGCCCCATCGCACTGGAGACACAGGGTCTGGTAAGCGCTCTGGAGACATACGTCGAACAGCTACGCGGCGAGGGACCACCGCTTTTCCAGTTTGGCAACGGAGGCTTCGATGAGAGGTTGCCTCCCGACGTGGAAGCGACGGCCTTCATAGTGGTGCAGGAGGCGGTCAACAACGCTAGGAAACACGCCAACGCAGACAACATATGGCTGACTCTCTCTCCGGAGGAGGGGTCCGTGCTGCTCACCGTGGAGGATGACGGTTGCGGATTCGACAAGAGTGTTGTGGAGAAGAACAGCAATCGGGGCGGCCATCTCGGCCTAGTCAGCATGCAGGAGAGGGCGGAACTGATAGAGGCGCAGCTCGCCATCGAATCCTCGCCAGGTCAGGGAACGAGGATCGCACTGCGATTGCCGCGCGGAACCCCTGAGGTAGAGCCGTAGGTTGAACCTATCAGCAGGCAGTCCCATCGTGGCCTGGAGAGCAACCTGTCAAGGTTCTGAGACCCCGCTGAGCGGCACGGAAGCGGGAATGGGAGATAGGCATGACACAAGACCAGAGATCAGTTGAAGCCAACTCGCTCAAAGAAGAGGGCATCAAGGTCTTCCGCTACGGCGAATATGAGGAGGCCGCTCAGTTGTTCCAGAAGGCCTATGCGCTTCACGAGGAGCTGGGCGACCAGAAAGGCCAGGCGGAGATGCTCAACAACGTGGGGGCTGTCCGCACTCAGCAAGAACGGTGGCACGACGCTGCCCAGGCATTCGCCCAGGCCAAGCCGATGTTTGAATCACTGGAAGACAAGGACGGGGTAGCTCAGACCTTGGGGAACATGGGGACCATGTATCGATACCAGGGTGACAACGAAGCCGCCGTGGAGCATCTCAAGCGAGCGGTTGACCTCTTTGCCGAAGCCGGCGACCGGGAGAAGGA
>JBAVWD010000077.1:0-1729 GCA_049697655.1 Anaerolineae bacterium
CCGCAGGGCTGACCCCGGTCCTGGCGAGTTCCACCATGGCCTCCGGTTACGCCCATTCCGCCCTTATGTGAGAGCATCTGGCCAGTACGGCTCAGTCGTTTCCGTGTGTTGCCTGTGATCCAGAGGCACAAAGCGTAGGGCAAACTTGAAGTTTGCCCTACGGGTCTCCGCAACTGCATCCCTAGCCTGACCCTCCCGGAGGTTCAGAACCTCCGGGAGGGTATCATCACGAGAGTGTGGAAAAAGGGGTCACTAGCCAGGCGCCCGAGTTGGCTGCCGGTGCCTCCACCGCTGCAAGCGCTCCCCTTGCCGGCGACCCCTCTCGCTGCCGCCGGATTTCTAATCCGGCGGACCACGGCGGGATTACAAATCCCGCCTCAGCAAGACATTACCCTCGGGGGGGTTGTGTGCGGTTTTTCCACACCCTTTCATCACTGGGCTTGCACACCACCGGGATTGGTGCTACAATCGTGTGGCGCGCAAGGTGCGCTGAAATCAATTCCTGACAGGTATTGGGAGAGGCTGTCGTGCTTGGTTCCCAGGACATGGTCTTCACCCTCTACGGGGACTACATACGATACCGGGGCGGTGAGATCTGGACCGGCAGCCTGATCGAGCTCCTCAAGCATCTGGGGATGTCAGAACAGGCGGTGCGTTCCGTGCTGTCCCGGATGTGGAAGAAGGGCTGGCTGAAGAGGCGCAGAGTAGGGAGAAGAAGCTACTACTCCCTCACCAAGAAGAGCGTGGAGTTGCTCGCCGTCGGTGCGCAGCGCATCTTCGAACCGGAGGACGGCGAGTGGTCTGGCGACTGGTACGTCGTCGCCTACAACATCCCCGAGTCAAAGCGGCAGCAAAGGAACAAGCTGAGAAGGCAGCTCACCTGGATGGGGTGTGGGTCCTTCAACACGGCCATCTGGATCTCTCCGTGGGACGTGACGGAGGGCGTGTCGGAGGTCAGTCGCCGCCTGGGTATCGACGGATTCGTCCAGGTCTTTCGATCGCAGCACTTGGGCTTTGCCGAAGACAAGGTGCTGGTCGCTCGATGCTGGGACCTGAAGCTCATCAACAGCCAGTACGACGACTTCGTCGACAAATACGAGCCGATGCTTGCTCGAGACAAGGCCAGGGTCGCAGAATGGAATGAAGTGGACCCTGCGGAGTGTTTCGGCACTCGGTTCATGCTGCTCCACGAGTATCGTGAATTCCCCTTCGTGGACCCGCACCTGCCCACTGAATTGCTGCCCTCCGATTGGCTGAGCGTCCGGGCAGCCCAGTTGTTCAAGGAGTATTACGCCCTGCTCACCGCCAAAGCGAACCAGTTCGTGGACTTGGTCTTCCAAGCAGCACCGGACTAATCCTCACCAAGTGCTTGACTTCGAGAATAATATATGCTATAATCGATATGTGGCGCTCACAGGACGGCATAGTACCCGACTGACATATATTCCTAGGGCGTTGTTGAGCGAACATGGACCCCCGTTCCTGGGCCTGGATGCGCACCAGCCGCGGCTCCCCGTCCGGCCGGGGCCAAGATTATCGGTTGAAGGAGGTTCACAAACACAATGATCGAAATGTTTCAGGAATGGTATGAGAACCGGCACGAGTATGCCAAGTATTGGAAGGACAAGACCGGCGGCAAGGTGCTGGGATACTTCTGCACCTATGTGCCTGAGGAGATCTGCTACGCCGCGGGCGTCCTGCCGGTGCGCATCCTGGGCAGCCATGAGAC
>JBAVWD010000078.1:0-3465 GCA_049697655.1 Anaerolineae bacterium
AAGCAGATGCGAGACGCCTAGAATTTGGCGGCGCGTGGTGTCAGGCCTCATACCCTTGCGGCGGTTATCAGGGCTCTGGTTGAATTGGCCACGTGAGTTATAGCGTACCGAACCTTTGACACAACGCGCGAGAAGATAGAGGAAGTGCTCGGGCTTTCTGGTCGTGTTGAACTCGTCTCGCACCTTGATATAATACGACTTGGGGTCGCTATCCTGCTCCTGCCAGAGCTGCTGATAATCCGCCGACATATCCTCCGGCGCCCCTATGATCTCTCGCCACAAGTCCATCAGAGGTTCATTCAGGTCGTTGATGTGATAGCGGCTCGCAAGGCTATTGGCGGCGGCGGCGATGGTGATGGCTGCGGAGCCAGCGAAGGGCTCACAGAGAACATCGACCTGCGGAGGGAAGTAGCGGAGGATCTCTGATGCAAGGCTCCGCTTGCTTCCTTGGTATGGGATTGGGTGCGGCAAGGTTGTGGTTCGCATCGGACCTCTTACCTGAAGGTGAGTATATCAGAAGATCGGTTGCCCGACAACAGGCCCGAAGAAAGCTGCACAGATGACCAAGAGAGCAGGGAACTGAGATCTCGGAGGTAGGTCCACAGGGATCTGTCCTCCCAACCGCGATAATTCGGCAGGAGGGTATTGCTACGCTATGGTTTCGCTACGCAAGAGGAGCCCACACCTCCCATGAACCTGGAACGTGGTGGCATACCGGGAGCTCGGCTCCGAAGACGGCTTCGTGTTGACCGCCTATCTCACCAGTCAGCCTTCGGCCAGGAGGCTAACGACATGGAAGCGCTAACGATTCTGGAAAAGCCGGCAGAAATCACCTGGGACTACGACGAAGATGCTGACGTCCTCTATCTCTCCATTGGAGAGCCTCAGCCGGCTGTGGCCCTGGACATCGGCGAAGGGGTTGTCTTGCGCTACGACGAGGTTCGGAAAGAAGTTGTGGGACTTACCTTGATTGGCTTGCGGGCACGTTTGGTGGAGGGCTTAGCGGCCACGGAGCCCCAAGCCGGGTGAATGAATGTCAAGACTCTTGCACCGTCACGGATGGTGCTCTCGGGCGCGTGCCGGCCTCTTAGTGGCAATTATAGCAAACCTCCCGAAGGTTGAGAACCTTCGGGAGGTTCGGGTCCTACCTCTGGCTAGCCAGTCGAAACGCCCCCAGATCCACCTCGGCCGGGTCATCGTCATCGAAGTGGAGCCAGTCGTTCTCATACTGTGGCTGGTATCCCTCGGCGCCTAAGACCACGCCGAGGCTCTCGCCGCGAGGTATCGGCCGGTCCAGCACTAACGTTCCTTCCCGGTCCGTCTCCGCGATGACGTAGGTCTGCTCTTCCAGGAAGTCCTGCAAGAACTCCTCCACCGTCACGTCTGGTTGGAGCACCACGAAGAGCGCCCCTTCTATGCCCCGGCCGGTATCAGCAGAGACGATGGTCCCTCTCACCGTCACTCCCTCATCTTCATCGTCTGCTGGATCCGGCAGCGTGACAGGCAGATCCTCATCCCCGTCGAACAGCGCCACCAGGGAGTAGGGGTCTGAGACGCTGTGACCGCCGTAGGTGTTGATGGCGATGTAGTAGGTACCGGTTGTCCTTGGCTGATACTCGATACGCTCGCTCTCGGTGGTCCCCCAGGAATAGTCCAGGACCTCGCCTGCGGAATCCACCAGGAACAGATCGTAGTC
The DNA here is from genome assembly GCA_049697655.1 of Anaerolineae bacterium. Taxonomy (GTDB): domain Bacteria; phylum Chloroflexota; class Anaerolineae; order UBA7937; family B3-Chlor; genus JAUVXJ01. The sequence continues at coordinate 1,697 of JBAVWD010000078.1, forward strand.
GGACCTCCAGTTGATGTTCCTCAGCTCTACGATGATGGGGTCCGTCGTCTCCACATCGACGTAGTACACGTCAACGTCTTCATCAGAGCTGATGTAAGCTTGGTACAGCTTCCCGGAGTCCAGGGGGCCCGAAGCCGAATCGACGGTTTCGTTTGGCTCGTACGCGTCCACGTCCTCCGCGGGTTCCTGCTCCTCGGTCAGATACGTCAGCAGGTTGACCGGCCGCAACTCGTTCAGCTGTCCTATTGAGACCGGCGTGTCGTTCTCGTCGATGACGCCGTCGCCGTTCGTGTCCACGATCCGCCGCGCCTCCGCCTCTCCCAACTGCGTGGGAACCCCGATGAGCTCCCCGTCGGCGTTGACTCCCGTCCCGCCGCTGTTGCCTCCGGCTATGGTCGTGTCGGTGCGAATCCAGGTACGAATCAGCTCACCACCTGCCATCTCCGTGGAGTCAAATCCACTTACCCGACCGCTGGTGAAGGTGATGTATCCCTCGCCGATAGTGGGATAGCCGAAGATATAGAGGTCGTCGCCCAGATGCACCTCATCCGAGTCACCCAACTTGACAGGAGTGAGATCCAAGTCTTCGGCATCCAAAGGCTTGCCGTCGAGGTCCCTCGTGATCTGGAGGAGGGCTAGATCGATCTGCGGATCGTAGGCCACCACCTCGGCAAAGTACATGGGCGTGGGCGGTCGGTCCTCCCTGGTGGTCCCGGCGATGACCAGGGCGTCCATCGGTCCTCCGTCCAGCCCCACCTCGTCGAACATGTCCGTGGCTACGTGGGCGTTGGTCAACACCAGCCCGTCCTCGGAAATGATGGTTCCCGAACCACCCCAAACGGGCACCAGCTCGCCCGCGTCCAGGACCAGAGAGGTGATGTCGACCGATCCCTTCATGATCTCCTGACGCTTGGTCAGTGTCAGGCCCTCCTGACCGGCTACGCCAGATACGGCGACCAGAATGGCCACCAATAGAACCATCAAACAACCGATCCTGAGCGCGTTTCGCATGCTTGACCCTCCCTAATCAAAGTCCACGCTGCCGAGTATGGAGCGAAAGATCGCTTCATCGCGCCCAAAATGCTCCGCCAGGGTAGCGAAGGTGAAGACGTAGGCCTCACCTTCATAAGTCACCACACAATCAACCGCCTGAACCACCGCCGGCATGGCATTCTGAGGAGCACCGGCAGGTTCAGCCACGTACGCATAGGTCATGGTGCTTGCTGTCTGGCCGTCCACAGTCGCCGGGTCGACGCTCAGGACACGATAGGCGGTCAGCTCCTCCGCCTTGGCCACAGACAGTGTGACCAGCAAGTCGTTCTGCGTCAGCGGAAAATCTGGGTTAATCTCCCTCGTACTCAACGAGAACGTCGGCTTGAAAACACCTTCCTGGCGGACATCACTCACGGTGAGGAGCGCATTCTTGTCCACCTGGCCCAGCCAGCGGGCGGGATAGTGCAGGCTTATGCCGCCATCCTCGCTCGTGAAGGACACCGTCTGCCCAACAACCCAGGCTTGGAGCGCCCAGCCCAGCAACAAGGCCACTATGACCAGAACGACGACCAACAGCTCATCCAGCCAGCCCTTCAACGCAGTTGCCCTACGAACGGATGCAGTATCTACCATCCCTCTCTATCCACTCCTCTCTGTGTCCTCTGCGGTTGGGACAGGACCATTCAGGCCTGGGCGAGGCTTGCTCTGTTGGCCCTCCGCATCAGCCAGAACAGTATACCCAGTATGGCCAGCGCGACCAGGGTAGCCAGGATGAG
>JBAVWD010000079.1:0-7748 GCA_049697655.1 Anaerolineae bacterium
TCGTCAACCCTCGCGCCTTCTCCTCCGGCGCATTGTCTATCGTGTCAAACGGCCGATGCTCCGCTAACCCCTTCATACTCAAAACCTTCGTCATCGCTGAAGTCAACGTCGTCTTCCCATGATCCACATGCCATATCGTCCCCACATTGACGTGGGGCTTGTCCCTTACAAACTTCTCCTTCGCCATGCTATCAGTCCTCCTTAAGTGACGAAACGCTTATCCGCTTTCCACAGCCCAACCATGTTTTCGTGACAGGCAGAACCCGACCCCTGCAGTTGCCCATGCCCCGCTCCGGGCCACGCAGCCTAACTGAACTCCTTCTGTGCCTCCGCGTAGTAGTCGAACTCCATGGTGAAGGTCCCCCGGCCCTGCGTCAGCGAGCGCAGAGCTGTGGCGTAGCCGAACATCTCAGCGAGCGGCGCATGAGCGTGTACAGCTTGGACAGCGCCGCGCGACTCCATGCCCTCTATCTGTGCCCGGCGCGAGTTAAGGTCGCCCATCACGTCACCGATGAAATCCTCCGCAACGACCACCTCCATTCTCATGATCGGTTCCAGCAACACAGGCTTCGCTCTCTGAACCCCGTTCTTCAGGGCCATGGAACCTGCGATCTTGAAGGCCAGCGCCGAAGAGTCCTCCTCATGGTAGGAACCATCCACCAATCTGACTCTGACGTCCACGACTGGGTATCCGGCCAAGACTCCGCTCTCCATGGCTTCTTGAACGCCTGCGTCAATGGCCGGCACGTACTCCCTGGGAATCACACCATTATGGGTGTCGTCTTCAAAGACGTACCCTTCTCCCTTTGCCAAAGGTTCCAGCTCCAGCCAAACGTGACCGTACTGGCCGTGCCCTCCCGACTGGCGGATGAAACGGCCCTCCGATCGGACAGGCACAGTGATCGTCTCTCGGTATGACACCTGTGGCTGTCCAACGTTGGCCGAGACGCGGAACTCCCGCAGCATGCGATCCACCAGCACTTCCAGGTGTAGCTCTCCCATGCCTGAGATCAACGTTTGACCAGTATCTTTGTCAACGCGCACTCGGAACGTCGGGTCTTCCTCTGCCAGTCGGTCCAGTGTCTCTTTCATCCTCTCCTGGTCCGCCTGGGTCCTGGGCTCGATAGCAACGGAAATCACCGGCTCTGGGAATCCGATGGACTCCAGAATGATCAGAGCGTTGGGGTCGCACAATGTATCCCCGGTGAACGTCTGCTTCAGTCCGATGACCGCCGCGATGTCTCCAGCGTAGATCGCGTCGATATCCTGCTGATGATTAGCATGCATGCGCAGCAGCCGTCCTGCTCGCTCCTTGCGCTCCTTGGTCGAGTTCATCATGCGCGACCCGGTTTTCAGTGTGCCGGAGTACACCCTGACGTACGCTAATCGCCCGACGTAGGGATCGGATGCGATCTTGAAAGCCAGCGCGGAAAAGGGACCACCCTCCTCGACAGGGCGCTTCTCCTTCTCGCCAGTCTGGGGGTTGATCCCTTCGATGGGCGGTACATCCAGAGGCGAAGGAAGGTAGTAGATCACCGCGTCCAGAAGAGGCTGGATGCCCTTATTGCGCAGCGCCGAGCCGCACAGCACCGGGACCAGTCTGGAATGCAGAGTCGCTTCACGAAGGGCGCGTCGTAGCTCTTGGACAGAGATATCTCTTCCTTCCAGGTAACCCGTCGCCACTGCATCGTCGGCCTCGGCCAGCTTCTCCAGGAGGATCTCTCGATAGTGCACGCTGGTCTCCTGAAGGTGAACCGGTAGCTCCACTTCCTCCAGACGAGTCCCCATTTCATCAGCGTAGACCAGGGCCTTGCCGCTTATCAAGTCAACGACTCCCTGGAACTCCGCCTCGTTGCCAATGGGAATCTGTACTGCTACAGGCTTGGCTCCCAGCCGTTTCTCGATCATCTCCACTGCGTGCCAGAAATCAGCTCCCGGTCGATCCATTTTGTTGATGAAACAGACGCGCGGCACACCGTAGCGGTCGGCTTGGTGCCAGACGGTCTCCGACTGCGGCTCCACGCCAGCTACTGCATCCAGCACGACAATCCCTCCGTCCAAGACCCGGAGGGAGCGCTGTACTTCCACTGTGAAGTCTATGTGACCTGGCGTGTCGATGATGTTAATCTGGTGGTCCATCCAGTAGCAACTGGTGGCGGCGGCGGTAATGGTGATCCCTCGCTCCCGCTCCTGGGCCATCCAGTCCATGGTGGTCGTGCCGTTGTGCACTTCCCCCATGCGGTGAATCTTCTCGGTGTAGAAGAGTACACGCTCGGTGATGGTGGTCTTCCCGGCGTCAATATGGGCGATTATGCCGATGTTTCGTGTTTGCGCCAGGGGATAATCCCGAGGCATACTCCGCTCCGATTACCAGCGATAATGGGCGAAAGCCCTGTTGGCCTCCGCCATCTTGTGCGTGTCTTCCTTCTTCTTGACCGTGGCTCCCGTATTGCGGGCAGCGTCCATCAGTTCGTCGGCCAGACTCTCGGCCATAGGCCTTCCACTGCGTGCCTGCGCGGATCGAACAAGCCATCGTATGGCCAGCGAGGTACGCCGTTCCGGCCTGACCTCGACGGGTATCTGGTACGTCGCTCCACCGACACGCCGAGGCCTTACCTCCAACACAGGAGTGGCGTTCTCAACCGCCTGAAGAAAGACCTCCAGCGGATTCCTGTGAGTCCGCTCCCCGATGATGTCGAAGGCGTCATACATGATGCTGGTGGCCACGCTCTTCTTGCCTCCGAGCATCAAGCGGTTGATGAACCTAGCCACCAATTCGCTGTTGTACTTATGATCTGGTGCCACTTCTCTACGTGGCGGTCTGTAACGCCTCGGCATTTGCTCCTCCGATTCCCCGACAAAAACATAGGGCCGGGGGCCACTGCACCAACACAACCGCAAAGCCCCCGCCCCCTGCACACCAGCTCTGGGACAACCCCGAGCTATCCAGGGGGACTCCTTCCTATGGCTATCTGACCCTTCTGCTCAGAAGATAGTCTGATAATGGGCACCTAGTTGTGACATTCAAAAAGACTAGCCGCTTCCTCGCTTCAGTCTTCTTGAAAGCCTCCTCAGCAGGTACGATCCTCGTCCCGCGTCGTACCTTAACTCCCTGTCAAATGATACACGTCAGGTGCATCTCACCGGGAAGGTTTAGATCCTCTTCTTGGGACGCCTGGTGCCGTACTTGGACCGTCCACGCATGCGTCCCTCAACGCCAGAGGCATCCAGAGCACCGCGAACGATGTGGTAGCGCACTCCTGGAAGGTCCTTTACACGACCACCGCGAACCAAGACCACTGAGTGCTCTTGGAGGCCGTGACCCTCGCCGGGAATATACGCAGTCACCTCGATACCATTGGTCAGTCTAACCCTTGCGATCTTCCGCAGTGCCGAATTGGGTTTCTTGGGCGTCATCGTCCTTACCAGGGTACAGACGCCCCTCTTCTGAGGAGACCCTTTGTCATCCTTCACCGTCCTTTGGCGAAGGGCGTTATGTCGATAGCGCAGCGCTGGGGCTGAACTTCTCTTGGCCTTGTTCTTTCGACCTCTCTTGACCAGTTGATTTACGGTCGGCAATTTCCCTCTCCCGTTGGCTGTCGCTTTGCCCTCTGTGTGAAGCACCCTTTCCGGTCGCGGATTCGGGTGCGCAAACACTAATTATACCACATTATCCGCCGCGCGTCAAATGCGGAGTTCCCTGGGAAAACCAGGCTCCAGCCGCAAGCGCGAGTCTCGCTCCAACCCGTCCTCTTTGCCAAACTCATGCCGCTTGCCAGCCTGGTCGATGACCTCGACAGCGAGGCCCAGAGCCTGGAACTCCTTAACCAGCACCCGGAAGGACTCGGGTACGCCAGGCGGGCCGTGCTTCTGTCCCTTGACAATGGCCTGGTAGGTCTGCACTCGGCCGGTCACGTCGTCCGACTTGACGGTCAGCATTTCTTGGAGCGTATGAGCAGCACCGTACGCCTCGAGCGCCCAGACCTCCATCTCGCCAAAACGCTGTCCGCCGAACTGCGCCTTGCCTCCCAAAGGTTGCTGAGTGACGAGGGAGTAGGGCCCCGTAGATCGGGCGTGGACCTTGTCCTCCACCAAGTGGGCAAGCTTCATCATGCTGATGACTCCCACCGTCACTGGGTGATCGAAGGGCTCGCCGGTCTTTCCATTGTAGAGGATCATCTTACCCCAGGTTGGGACCGGCTGCCCGGTCTCCAAGCTGGCTTTTTTCGCCTGCACTTCTAACTCTTTGCCCTGGAGTTCATCTGACTCATAGCCGAGTTCCTGTATCCACACTCGCAGACACACGTCGTGGGCGACTTGGTCCGCCTTTTCTCTATCAGCGGAGACAAGTCCGTTGCCCTCAAAGACCAGGATGGCACCGGCATCGTAACCCAGCTCTTTCAGTGTCTGCTCGAGAACGCTGCGACGCGCATATCTCTCCTCCGACAGGAGCCGTCCCAGGTCATATCCATTCTCTCCTAGCCAATGAGTGAGATAGAGCGTGCAGGCTTCCCGATCATCGATCAACTGTTCGAAGTCATACTCCTGATCCTTCAACCACTGCCAGGCTTTTTCAATGGCCCGGTTCCAGGCCCAATCGATCAGCCAGGCACGGGCCAGTTCAGCTGTGATCTCTTTCTCATCTGCACCATCAAAGACGGGCGATATGGCCTTAAAACCCAGGCGGTCTGCTGCCCAGCCAAGGTGCGTCTCCAAGATCTGCCCAATATTCATGCGGCTGGGTACTCCCAGCGGGTTGAGAATGATCTCGATGGCGGTGCCATCGGCGAGGAACGGCATGTCTTCGACGGGAACCACCTTGGAGATGACACCCTTGTTACCGTGACGTCCAGCCATCTTGTCGCCCTCGGTGACCTTGGACAGGTGCGCCGTGCTCACTCGCACGAGCTTCTCCACACCCGCTGGCAGATCGTGGCTGTCCTCGCGAGTGAAAGTCCTGACGTCCACCACTTTGCCACGCTCACCGTGAGGCAGGCGTAGCGAGGAGTCCTTGACCTCCCGCGCTTTCTCACCGAAGATGGCCCTAAGCAGTTTCTCTTCAGGAGTGAGGTCTGTCTCTCCCTTTGGGGTTATCTTGCCCACGAGCACATCCCCGGCATTGACCTTGGCGCCAATACAGACAACCCCTTCTTCATCGAGATTCTTGAGGGCTTCCTCTCCGACGTTGGGGATATCGCGCGTGATCTCCTCCGGACCAAGCTTGGTACTTCGCGCCTGTGTCTCGTGCTTCTCAATATGTACGGAAGAGAACTTGTCTTCGCGCACCAGGTTCTCGCTGATGACGACTGCGTCCTCGAAGTTGTGCCCCTCCCAGGAAAGGAAGGCCACGAGCACGTTCTGGCCCAGTGCGAGCTCGCCCTTCTCCGTGGAGGAGCTATCGGCAAGGACACCGCCCTTTTGCACCTGCTCGCCCTTTTGCACAATGGGCCGTTGATCTATGCAAGTGCCCTGATTGGAGCGGTTGTAGCGACGCAACTGATACACTCTGTCGCCGTCATCGTCTCTGACCACGATCTCGGAGGATGTGACAGAGAGTACCTTGCCGGCTTTCTGCGCCACCACGACCTGGCCTGAGTCCAGCGCAGCTTGGAGTTCTATGCCCGTTCCGACCGTGGGAGACTCCGGCATGATCAAGGGCACTGCCTGACGCTGCATATTCGAGCCCATCAACGCCCGGTTCGCATCATCGTGCTCTAGAAAGGGGATAAGGGCGGCAGAAACGCTCACGATCTGCTTGGGCGAAACATCCATGTAGTCTACTTGGTCGGCGGGTTCAAGCAGGTACTCACGCTTACTCCGTGTCGAGATTCGGTCCTCCAGAAACTGGCCATTCTGGTCTAGCTTGGCGTTGGCCTGAGCTATGACGTGCCGCTCTTCCTCATCCGCTGGCATGTACACGATCTCGCGAGTCGCGACCGGCCTAATTGCCACTTCATCCAGAGGAAGCTCGACTATCAGCTCCGCCAGTGTAGGGCTGATGACTGTGCCGACCTCAGCTACCAGTTCACCAGACTCAGGATCCCTCACGTCCTCCCGCAGGGTCTTGCCTACGATAGCATGAAACTCATTAGGTACGGTGTTCATCACCTTCCGATATGGGGTTTCGATGAAACCATACTCGTTGATTTCTGCGTATGTGGCCAGAGACCCCATGAGCCCGATGTTGGGGCCTTCAGGGGTCTCGATAGGACAGATGCGCCCGTAGTGGGAGTCGTGCACGTCGCGCACGTCGAAGCCCGCTCTCTCTCTCCTCAGGCCCCCAGGTCCCAGCGCCGAGAGACGTCGCTTGTGGGTCAGCTCAGCCAAGGGATTGGTCTGATCCATAAACTGCGAAAGCTGGCTGCCCCCAAAGAACTCCCTGATGGCAGCAACAACCGGCCTGATATTGAGCAGGGTCAGAGGGGTGGTCTGCGATGGGTCTTTCGTGCTCATGCGTTCTTTGACCACACGTTCCATGCGCAGGAACCCAATGCGCAGCTGGTTCTGGATCAGTTCTCCGACCGTCTTCACCCTTCTGTTGCCCAGATCGTCAATGTCATCAGGCCCGTCAACCCCGTTGTTGATGAGGATCAAACGTTCCACTACTTTCGCAAGGTCCATCTTGGTGAGCGTAAGTTGGTCGAGAGGGAAGGACAGTTCCAGTCGCTTGTTGAGCTTGTATCGACCAACCTTGGCCAGATCGTACCGCCGAGCGTTGAATAGGAGCGATTCCAGGTACCTCTTGGCATTGTCCAAGTTGGGAGGATCCCCCGGCCGCATTCTCCGGAAGAACTCAACCACTGCCTCCTCGGCGTTCTTGGTGGGGTCCTTCTCAATGGTGGCCTCTATGTAGCTACGCTCGGGCATGTTATCGCAATGCTCGAACATGGCATAGAGCTCTTCGTCGGTGCCCTCCCGAAGCACCTCATCCAAGGGATCACCCTTCACGGATGAGACCGCCGCCAGCGCGCGCAAGAGGACAGTGACCGGAATCTTGCGCTTGCGGTCCACCTTCACGGACAGGACGTTCTTCTTGGTGGTCTCAAACTCTAGCCAGGCTCCCCTGGAGGGAATGAGCTTGGCCATACATAGCTGCCTGCCGCTCTTGCGGTCCTCTTCTACCATGAAGAAAATGCCGGAGGAGCGTATGAGTTGGCTGACAACCACCCGCTCGGCTCCGTTGATGATGAACGTAGCGTTCTCCGTCATCAAGGGGAAGTTGCCCATGTACACGTCTTGCTCGAGCCGTTCGTCCTGTTCGTTGACCAGCGCGGCCCTCACATGCAGGGGGGCCGAGTAGGTCATGTCCATGACACGACATTCCTGCTCGCCGTATGTGGGCTCCTCAAACCTGTACTCGAGGAGTTCGAGCCTCATCTTGTTGTTGTAGCTCTTGATGGGAAAGGTCTCGTCGAAGAGCTCGCGCAGCCCATCCTCCTTGAACCAATCGAAAGACCGCACTTGGACGTCGGTAAGCTTGGGAAGGGGATGGATATCGGTTATACGCGCGTAGGACTTGCGTGCGTCGCCAGTGGGTCGCTCGCTGCTGAGAGTCGGAGCCTCGAGATCAAACAGTGTTCTCTGCATTTTCGGACCCGCCGCTTTCGGGTCACGAGGGTTGCGGCCATCAGAAGAAACCCCTCTATCTTCGGCCATGGAGCAATGTACCCTCCTCACGTGTCGTTCTTAGTGAATCCCTTGACGCTAAAAAGGTAGTATACCACATCATCTACTCTATGTCAACCTCG
>JBAVWD010000080.1:0-36387 GCA_049697655.1 Anaerolineae bacterium
CAATCAGGCTTAGCAGGGTTGAACTGAGTGTTGCTTTGCTGGCACAAACGCTGTAGAATAGTGCCAAAGCGCAACCCGCCTCGCTGCTGAGAGGCGAGACAGACTGGGAGCAGAGGAGTAGAGATGCCACGAAGAGGGACGATACTCATTGCTGCGGGAATCATCCTGGCGCTGGGGACCACGGTCGTGGTGTTCGCGCTGTTGCGTACCAGCGGTCAGGCGCCATTAGCACCTCCCCAGGCCACTCCGGAAGCGAAGATCTCAGTGGTGATCGCGGCGCAGGAGATACCTGCACTGACAGAGATTCCGGCAGATGCGGTGGGGACGCTCCTCATCCCCAAGTCGGCACTGACTCCAGAGCACCTGCTGGACCCAGAGGCGGTCGTGGGCAAAAAAGCGATGACAGCTATTGTCAGGGGCTCCTTCATCACTACGGACGTGCTTCTTGATGAGAGCAAGGTGCTGGAACTGGGCTACAACGCCTCTCTCAACATTCCGCCGGGCAAGGTGGCCGCTGCTTTCCGCACCACCCAGTTGCGCGCGGTGGCCGGGGCCATTCAGAACGGTGACTTCGTAGACATCCTCATCTCCTACTGGATGCTGGACACGGAAACGGAGCCGTCACCCGCGGCCGCGGGAGAGGAGGCTGCGGAAGTGCCCCCCTCGTACATACTCCTGGCCCAGCTCTTGCTGCAAGACGTGGAGGTCCTGCGCGTAGGACCGTGGGCCGGCGTTGCCGTGCCCCCCGAGGAGCCACCAGCGGAAGCGCCGGCAGGGGAAGCCCCATCTGAGGAAGCCGCACCAGAGGCAACACCCGCGGCGGGAGAAGGTGAGGGGGAGTTGGCTCCGGTGTCCCTCGACAGCGAAACGGTGCTGACGCTCTTACTCGATCAGCAGGACGCCCTCGTGCTCAAGTATGCCCGCGAGAGTGGGGCCTCCATAGACCTTGTGCTGCGCGGGCGCGGGGACGACAAGAACGTCCGTACTGAGACCGTCAGCCTGGAGTACGTTATGACGAGGTTTGAGATAACGGTTCCGCCGGAACCCATGCGGTTCGTACCGAAGTCATACCGTCCGTAGATGAAGGTCTGGTTCTGAGCCGCGCGACGCCACTGCCAGCCTTGAGACCACGTGGAGATGATGGAACAGCTTGAGAACAAGATCCGCGTCCTGATCGTGGACGACATTCCCGAAACACGGGAGAACGTGCGCAAACTGCTCTACTTTGAGAAAGACGTCGAGGTCGTCGGTGCTGCGGCCAACGGAACCGAGGGCATCGAGATGTCCCGCAGTCTGCGGCCCGACATCGTGCTCATGGACATCAACATGCCGGACATTGATGGCATCAGCGCCACAGAGTCCATCTCCCAGTCCGTCCCCGAAGTCCAAATCGTCATGATGTCCGTCCAGGGGGAGACCGACTATCTCAGACGCTCCATGCTGGCCGGCGCCAGGGAGTTCCTGGTGAAGCCCTTCTCAGCCGACGAACTGATCGCCAGTATCCGGCGCGTCCACCAACTCAAGCCGAGGGCCGTGTCCGTCCAGCCTGAGATTCTACGCCCCCAATCCACTGGGCCTACCGCAGGCCCAGTGGCACCCGCCGCAGCAAGGGAAGGTGAGATCATCACCGTATACAGCCCTAAAGGGGGCTCGGGTTGCAGCACTATTGCCACCAACCTGGCCCTTGCTCTACATGACGGAGATCGCAGAGCCGCCTTGGTGGATGGCGATCTGCAATTCGGGGACGTGGCCGTGCTCCTGAACTTGCAGGCCAGCAGAACCATCACCGACGTCATCCCACACATCGACTCCCTGGACGCCGACTTCTTGAATGACGTCATGCTCACACACCCCTCAGGAATGAAGATTCTGCTGGGGCCGCCGAGGCCGGACGCGGCAGAGACGGTCAGGGCGGACGACATGAGGGCAGTGCTCAGACACCTCAGCCTGCTCTACGACTACACCATTGTGGACACTGCATCCTATCTGGACGATATCGTGTTGACCATCCTGGAGGTGTCGGACTGGATCCTGCTGGTGGTGACTCCAGACATCCCCGCCATCAAGAACGTAAGGCTCACCCTGGAAGCACTCGATGCGCTGGACTACCTCAACAAGACCCGCCTGGTGATCAACATGTCGGGCCGCAAGGATGGGATCACGGAGAAAGACATCGCGACTCACATCAAGCATCCAATCTTCGCCACTATACCCAGAGACAACGGCACCGTCAGCGCGGCAGCCAACCAGGGCGTCCCCGTCATGGTCAGCAGTCAGAAATCGGTGATCGCCAGGAGCATTCTGCACCTGGCCGAACTGATGCGAGATGAGAGAACCGCCGCTACGGGAAGGAAAGCTGGGCGCCAAGGTACGGCTTCGCAGGCAGCGGGACGCAAGACACTACTCGGGCGGATCTTGAGCTAGTCGCGCAGTGCCACCCTGTCAGTCAGCAGAATGTGGCCGAGGAGGCATGCCTGAATGTCGCTCCTGAAGAGGATAGAGAAAAGCCAGAAACCGGAAGAGGACATCCGCACCACGAAGCTGGAGGAGTTGAGACTCAAGCGCAGGCCAGCGAGGCCAGCCCGAGACACCTTCTCCGAACTGAAGAACCATGTGCAGAAGAAAGTCATTGCCGAATTGGACCCTCGCATGGACCTATCGCAGACGGCCGAGGTACGCGGTGTTATCGAAGAGATGTTCAACACCGTCCTGGCCGAGGAGAACGCCGTTCTCAGTCGCGCCGAGCGAAACGTGCTGCTCGAGCAGATTGTCGCCGAGATCATGGGCCTGGGCCCTCTGGAACCACTGCTCAAGGATGAGTCGATCACGGAGATCATGGTCAACGGTTCACAGAGGATTTACATCGAGCGTCAAGGCAGGATCGAGAAAACCTCCTACCGGTTCGAGAGCGACGAGCATGTGATGCGCATCGTCGACCGCATCGTGGCGCCCTTGGGCAGACGCGTGGACGAGAGCCAGCCCTACGTGGACGCGCGCCTCCCGGATGGGTCCCGCGTCAACGTCATCATTCCCCCGCTGGCCATCCAGGGGCCCATCATCACCATCCGCTTGTTCTCCAAAGTACCCTACACCATGGAGGACCTGGTCGGGTTCGGCACGATGACCCCCGAGATCGCCGAGTTCCTGGAGATCTGCGTCAAGTCGAGACTCAACATTATTATCTCCGGCGGCACTGGTTCCGGCAAGACGACGACTCTCAACGTCCTTTCCGGATACATTCCAAATGACGAGCGGATTGTCACCATCGAGAACGCCGCAGAGCTTCAACTCCAGCAAGAGCATATCATATCTCTCGAATCGCGCTTGGCCAACATCGAGGGCAAGGGCGAGGTCACCATTCGAGACCTGGTCGTCAACTCGCTGCGTATGCGACCTGATCGCATTGTGGTTGGTGAGGTGAGAGCCGGTGAGGCCCTGGACATGCTCCAGGCCATGAACACCGGTCACGACGGAAGTCTGACCACCTGTCACTCCAACAGCCCTCGCGATACGCTGGCTCGTCTGGAGACCATGGTCCTCATGGCGGGCACAGAACTCCCTCACCGTGCCATCAGAGAGCAGGTATCCTCCGCCCTCAACCTGATCGTCCATCAGGAGCGGCTCAGGGATGGCTCACGGAGGATAGTGAACATCACTGAAGTGCAAGGCATGGAAGGCGATATCATCGTCCTGCAAGACCTCTTCGCCTTCGAACAGACAGGTTTCGATGACGGACGTTTGGTGGGTCACCTACGTCCTACTGGTGTTCGTCCGAAGTTCACCGAGCTCATCGACGCTTCTGGCTATCACCTGGATGCCAAGCTCTTCGGATACGACCAGCGAGGTCGATTGAGAGCGTAGGGAGGATAGGAAAGCTGGACCCAATACTGATCGTCCTACCCATGCTGGCGGGCGGCTCCGTCCTAGCGCTATTCGTGGGCCTCTCCAGGGTGATGAGTTCGCGCTCGGCAGTGATCACCAGGCTGGGTGACGTCACCGCAGTCATCTCTGAGGATGGGGAGAAGAAGCGCGCCAAGGGCGAACGACCGGTCCCTGAAGTCGTAGTGAGCTTAGATCGGGCGATCGCCCAACAGAGCTTTGCTAAGCGCGTGGCCACGGATCTGGCTCGTGCCAATCTGAAGTTGACGGTCGTTGAGTTCATGATGTTGATGGTGGCGATCATCGCCCTAGGCGCACTGGCGGGCGCCTTTCTCGTACGTCAGCTATGGATCATCGGCGCCGTGGCTGGCGCCCTGCTCGGTTTCTTTGCCCCCCGCGTGTTCGTCGGGCTACGTCAGAGCAGACGTCTCAATGCATTCAACGACCAGTTGGGCGACACCATCACCCTGCTGGCCAACTCACTCCGCTCGGGCTACAGCCTGCTGCAATCCATGGAGATGGTAGCCAGAGAGTTGCCTGAGCCCATGTCGGAGGAGTTCGGGCGAGTGACTCGAGAGATCGGCCTCGGCCTGTCCAACCAGGATGCTCTAAATAACCTTCTGAGGCGCATCCAAAGCGACGACCTGGACATGATGATCACCGCGATCAACATCCACCACGAAGTGGGGGGGAACCTGGCCGAAATCCTGGACACCATCGGTCACACCATACGAGAGCGAGTCCGCATCAAAGGCGAAATCCGGACCCTCACCGCCATGGCCAGGTACTCGGGCTATCTGGTGAGCATACTGCCGATCGCCGTCGCGGGTCTGCTCTTCGTCATGAATGCCGACTACATGTCCGGTCTCTGGGAAGACCCTTGCGGCGTGCAGATGATAGTAGCTTCCGCCATGGGCATGTTCGCCGGCTGGATCATTATCCGCCGTGTTGTGAACATCGACATATGACGTTTTCGCTCCCACAACGAACCTGGGGGATGGAGAAATGTCAGGCATGATTCTGCCCTTGCTGATTGCCTTGGGTGTTGGTGGCAGTGTGATTATCATCTTCGTGGGACTGGCTTCGCGGAGCAGCGCCGGTGTCGTGGAGGAGCGCCTCGGGGAGTTTGGCACGAGGTCAGTCATGACATTGGAGGACATCGAGCTCTCGGATCCCTTTGGGGAGCGGGTGATCAAGCCCATGCTGAACACGATAGCCAACGCCTTTGCCCGGCTGACGCCCCGGAGAAACGTGGAGAACATCCAGCACAACCTTGATCTGGCGGGCAATCCCTATAGATGGACAGCCGTGGAGTTCACAGGCCTCAGACTGGTTGCAGGAGTGTTGTTCGCAGGGCTGGCCCTCGGACTGACGTTCATCGCACGTACGCCACTGCGGAACCAGGTCTTCACCACAGTCATGGCGGGCGCCCTGGGGTATTTCTTGCCCACCATCTGGCTCACCCTCAGGATCAGGAGTCGTAAGGCCAATATCCTGAAGGCGCTTCCTGACGCCCTCGATCTCCTGACCATCAGTGTGGAGGCCGGATTGGGCTTCGACGCTGCTTTGACCAAAGTGACCGAGAAGTGGACCAACGAGTTGAGCCTGGCGTTCACCCGCGTGCTGGTGGAGATTCAGATGGGCACCCTGCGCCGCCAAGCTCTGAGGAACATGGCCGATCAAGCGGGTGTCCCTGACTTGACTAGCTTCGTGGCGGCAATCATCCAGGCGGACCAACTTGGGGTAAGCTTGGCCAGGGTGTTGCACATCCAATCTGAACAGATGAGAATGAGGCGCCGCCAGAGGGCAGAGGAGGCGGCCCACACGGCACCTATCAAAATGATGATACCTCTGGTCTTTCTCATCTTCCCGGCCCTGTTTGTGGTCCTGCTGGGACCCGCCCTGCCCTCGCTGAAGATGGCTTTTGGCGGCTTCTAGGCACCCCGGCAAACCTGCCTCGGGGCCAGGGAGTGGCCGCGGTATGCAAGCCTGGCTTGAGCCCAGATCGGAGGCCAGCCAGAGGGACAGCACACGTCCGCCTCGGGACCAGGATTCACCTCTTTGAACCCATTGCCAGGTTGGCACGCAGCTGCTCAAGGACTACTTGACCTCCTTCTCCCAGCTCGTTGCGTGGTCTGTGACCGTAATGCAGGTTGGCTGTGCGCAGCGTGCCTGGCGCAGATCGAGCGCATCAAACCTCCAGTGTGCCCTCTCTGCGGTCAGCCCACAACCTCCCCTGGCCGCTGCCGCTCCTGTCAGTTCACACCGCCACGCATTGATGGAATCCGCGCCGTGGGCTATCTAGAGGGGACCCTGCAAACCGCGATTCATCGCTTCAAGTACTCCAATGTGCGCCCGTTGGCCGTCCCCTTGGGACGATTGGCAAGCGAATATCTCAAACAGAATCACCTTCCCGTGAAGATCATCGTCCCGGTACCGCTTCACTCCCACCGATTGCGCGATCGAGGGTATAATCAGTCTGAGCTTCTGGCCGAACAGCTGGGCAGCGCGATGGGCATGAGAGTCGTCGCCGATGTTCTCGTGCGAGTGAGGAGCACCATCCCACAGGTGGGACTCAGAGCAGACCAGAGACGAAAGAACGTCAACGGCGCGTTCCGGTGTGCCGGCACCACCTTGAAGGGGCATGATGTGCTACTAGTGGATGACGTGTGCACCACCGGAGCCACTCTGGAGGCTTGTAGCATCGCCCTCCGGGAGGCGGGGGCCGGGCATGTGTGGGGACTTGTGCTGGCCCGGGAAAGGTGGGCTGAGAGTTCAGTTTGAGTCTCTGAGACGGAGGATCGCAAGTGGAACTGATCATCACTGGCAAGAACATGCAGATAAGCAACGGGATACGTGACTATGTCGAGAAGAAAGCAGGAAAGCTCGATCGCTACCTGCGGAACATGGACGAGGCGCATCTGGAACTCACTCGCTCAAGTGCCAAGAGCGCCGGAGACCGTCACATCGCCCAGCTCACCGTACGCGCGAAGGGGACCATCTTACGAGCTGAGGAGAGCGCTGGCGACGTTTTCACCGCCTTCGACGCCGTGTTGGACAAGATGTACCGCCAGATCGTACGCTACAAGACCAGGAGGCGCGATCTGGGTCGTCCCCCAGAGGACGAGTCGATGCCACCGATTGAGGAATACGAGGAGGAGGCTCCCAAGCAGATCGTCCGAGCGAAGCGCTTCCTCGTCCTGCCCATGGATGAGGGGGAGGCCGCCGAACAGATGGAGCTCCTGGGTCACGATTTCTTCCTCTTCCTCAACACCAGCACCGGGGAGCTGAACATCATTTACAGACGGCGCGATGGGAACTATGGCCTCATCGAGCCGGAGTTGGCATAGCGGTGGCGGCTATCATCCTCTTCGTTTGCACTGGCAACATCTGCCGTTCTCCCATGGCGGAAGGCATGCTCAAGGCCATGCTGCGCACAGACAGCCACGACACCCTTTGTCGCGTGCGCTCAGCCGGAACATGGACACAGGATGGTCTGAGCGCCTCTCTACTTGCCGTCGAGGCCATGGAAGAAATGGGAATAGACATTACAGACCATCGAACCCACCACCTTACCGCACAGGACATGGCCGCTGCAAGCCTGGTCATCGTCATGGTCCGAGGCCATCGCGATGCCCTGGTCGCGGAGTTTCCAGAAGCAAGACACAAAATCGTCCTGCTGAGCGAATTGGCGGGCGAGATGCACGATGTATCCGATCCTTACGGCAGCGACTCGCCGGAGCTCTATCGCCAATGCGCAGGCGAGATAGATCGTCTGCTAAGGGCAGGCTACAGTCGCCTTCTGGAGTTGGTCAAGGAGAAAGCGAGCGAAGGCTGAGCGGTTGGGTCAGGTCCTCTGCAATCGCCAGAGGCGCCAGTATCTCACCAAGTCGTAGTAGGCCATGAGACAACTGAGCAGTAGGCCACGCCATCCGTCTCTGTACCCGCGCAAGCTGAAGTAGCGCCAGCGGAACTGGCGCAGTGGCTGAAGCACCAAGTTCCACGGCCGAGCGCGGTGGCCGCTCTCGAATAACATGCGCACTTCATACCCTGTGTAACGATCCTGTTTGTCACAGAACTCGCGCACAGTATCGTAGTTGTAGTGGATCAGCGGGTTCTGCAGGCGGCCGGCTTCACCATCGAGCTCTACCAGTTCGTGCACTTCCCGACTCGCATCGTAGCGTGCTCTGTCTCTGCGCAGCAGGCGCAACTGGTAGTCTGGATACCATCCCGCGTGGCGAATCCATCTTCCGAAGATGTAGTTCTTCCGGGGCACCCACCAACCATCAAGACCCTCGTCACGGACAGCATGCCTGATCTCGTCTGCCAGCTCGTCCGTGGCCCGTTCATCAGCATCCACGAAGAAGACCCACTCCTTGTGTCCCATCCCCAAAGCCGCGTTTCGCTGGCGGGCGTAGTTGTCGAAGCGGCGCTGTTGCACCTCCGCGCCCATCGCCACGGCGATCTCCACCGTGGCGTCGTCACTGAACGAGTCGAGGACCAGAAGCTCGTCCGCCCAGTGGAGGGTGTTCAAGCATTCTGCGATGTTGGCTTCTTCGTTTCTGGTCAGAACGATGGCCGATATCTCCGCCATGGGTTCTGGCACCTGCCCTGCCCTGGAAGATCGTGGCGTCCGGTTCCGGATGACTAGGAGAGAGACCGCACCTCGCGATACGCCCGCATGCGCGCCTCAAAGTCCCTGCGGTCCAGATGTCCTCGCGCCGCCGCCCAACGGGCCCGCAGGCCCTGGGACCACACACCCAGGGCGACCAGCCAACGAGCTACACGTCTGAAACCAGCGCCGTAGTGCTTCTGGTAGAGTCGATACCTGCTCCGGTGCAGCTCCACGTACATCTCGTCTCGAAACTGCCTGGTGCTCTGCCCTACGTGGTGAACAATCTCTGCCCGGGGGACGCAGAGGATCCGCCAACCTGCCTCTTTGATGCGCAAACACCAGTCGATCTCCTCACAGTACATGAAGAAGTTCTCGTCAAGCAGGCCCACCTCTTCGATCACCGCTCGCCTGACCAGCAGCGCGGCGCCCAGCGGATGGTCGATGGGGAAAGGCTCCGCCCTCTCGTACAGACCGCGAGGATACCGACCGTTGATCCGTGAATCGAGCAATCGGTAGTGGAGAGGGAAAAAGTCCAAGAAGATCATGGCCAGGGTAGGAAAAGTGAAGGCAGAATGCTGGAAGCTTCCATCCGGGAAGA
The DNA here is from genome assembly GCA_049697655.1 of Anaerolineae bacterium. Classification (GTDB taxonomy): domain Bacteria; phylum Chloroflexota; class Anaerolineae; order UBA7937; family B3-Chlor; genus JAUVXJ01. The sequence continues at coordinate 9,093 of JBAVWD010000080.1, forward strand.
GCAACTTCGGCCCCACGACCCCGGCATCTCTGCGCTCGTCCAGCAGCGCCATCAGGCTTTCCAGTGCCCCTTTTCGGACCAACGTGTCCGGGTTCAGGAGGATTACGTACTGCCCGCTGCTCTGTTGGATGGCCTGGTTGTTGCTGGCTGCAAAGCCACGGTTCTGCGAGTTGGCAAGCAAGCGGACTTGGGGGAAGCTGTCACGAATCATCGCTGCGCTCCCATCCGCAGATGCGTTGTCAACGACGATCACCTCGTGTTCCACCCGCGAATCGAGGTCAGCCAATACAGAATCAAGGCATCCGCGCAGCAACTCTCGCGTGTTGTGGCTGACGATGACGACGGAGAGGTCCATCCCCTGGGTCTGTGGCCTCAGAAGCCGATGGTGATCTCTGTGGGATTCTGCTGGTCGTTGACTATACGCACCTGCTCGTGCACTAGTCCCGCCCAGTAGTAGGGGCTTATCGTGGGAGGCTCGTCGACGATCGTGATATGACCTACCACGGTCACGCGTTTTCCTGGCAGCAGGTATAGGTATCTCTCTCCGTTGATGATCCTCTCTTCCAGGTCCTCATCCCTTCCCAGCTGCCAGCGGTAGGTATACGGACGCCCGGAACTGTTACCTTCGAAGTCCACACCTACACGGAAAATCCCCGGCTCTTCATAGAAGCCCATAGTATTGAAGTTCTCACGACTGGTATATGTGGTCCCAGATGCTGGCCCTTTGGTGCGGACAGCTACTCCCCCCACGTTCTCAACAGTGACTGTCAGATGGAGAGTCCCGCCCAAGGGGACCACGGTCGGGTAGAACTCCACCGTCTGGATCTCCGCGAGCGGGAGTCCACCATCCTCGATGGTCAGGGGAGCCTCCTCCATCACCAGATTCCCGACACGATCAGAGGCCTCAACCACCACCGTGTAGTCGCCATCGCGAGGTGGTGACGCACCCATGTCGATGCCTCCATCGTAGTCATACTCCCAAAGACCCGACTCCAACTCTACCTTGCTGGGGCTCTGCTCCAGATCGAAGTCCTCCTCCTGCCATCGCGTCTTGGGAAGCCCCACCGGATACCGATTTCCGCCTTCGTCTATCAGATAGACCTCCACCTGCGCCGGCTCCAGGAGGCGGTAGCTGATGGAGACTCGGTCGTTGATGCCATCCTGGTTGGGCGTGAACACCTGTGGAAAGACCTTGAAGTCCTGCAGCTGGGGTCCCTGGCTATCGCCACCCTCAACTGTTAGCGGGCCCTCCACGCGACCTGTCTCTCCAGATTTCTCATCCACGGCCTCCACGACCCAGGTGTACTCGCCATCCGGCAACACCTGCCCCTCAATACCTCCGCCGAAGAGCGCCTCGTACTCACCTGGGGAGCGTCTGTTGCCCTCGCGGAAAAAGTGCTGCTGCCCCTCTTCATCAACGAAGTAAATGTAGACCTGACAGGGACGCGAGACCTTGTAGCTGACCATAGCCACGTCATCCACTCCGTCTGCGTTCGGCGAGAGGACGGATGGCTGAACCTCGACATCGTACACCAGCGAGTTCCCTCCCCCACACGCGGCCAGCAGAATGCAGGTCCCCATCAGAGCCCCTGCCAGGAATGTCCGCATCCAACCTTTGCTCAACACCGGTACCTCCCCATGCGCCTACCGCCTTCCGAACTCCCGCTCCAGCTGCTCCGCGCTCACGTGAAGCATTGTGGGTCTCCCGTGTGGGCACGTCCGCGGCAGGCTTGTCTGTTCCAGCTGTACTATCAGCTCCTGCATGTGGTCGATGGCCAGAGTCTGTCCGGATCTGACCGCCCCGTGGCAGGCCAGACCGATGATGACCTCATCCTCCCAGGGGCGGGCGCCGTCAGCCCTCTCAGCATCTTCCATGATGTCGAGGATGGAGTGCTCCAACTCCGCGGTCTGCAACATTGCCGGCACACCACGGATCAGATAGGTGCCTCCACCAAAGGGCTCCAGATCGAACCCCAAACCCCTCAGCTTGGCCAGACGATTCTCGTCCAGCGCCGCCTGCCTGGGTCCGGGCCCAATGGTGATGGGTTCCACGAGTGTTTGTGAGGCGACAGCAGCTCTACCTTTCTCCGATTGAAGGCGTTCGTACAGCACGCGCTCGTGAGCCGCATGCTGGTCTATCAGATACATGCCCGTTGGTCCCTCAGCGACGACGTAGGTCCGTCCCAGCTGCCCGAGCACCCTCAACATGGGAAGCTTGTCCCTAGCAGGCGCCTCGAGAGTGGTCGAGAGCGACGTGGCGGTGCGCTGCACCTCCAAGGCCTGTTCGCCGGGGCGCGCTGGTGAGGGCCGACCCGCCTGCACCAGACGATACTGTCTCGCCTCCACCACATGCGCCCAGCCGAAGCTGGCGGAATCGCCAGGCACCGGTGCCCTACGGGAGAGAGTATCCCGCACCACCCTTTGGACCGCCGCGAACACCGCCCTGTTGTCGCGAAACCGAACCTCGCTCTTGGCTGGATGAACGTTGACGTCCACCTCGTGGGTCGGCAGCCCTACCTTGAGCACCACTATAGGATGCCTCGCCTGAGGCAAGAGACCATGGTACGCCTCCCTGATGGCGTAACTCACAGTCCGATCTCTCACGAAGCGCCCATTCACCAGTGTGGTCAGATTTCGTGCATTCGCTCGATGAAGTAGTGGATCGCTCACGAAACCATCAACGGTCACGAACGAATCGCTAGGTGACCCATGCCTTATCTCCAGCATGCGCTGAGCGGTCTCGAGCCCGTACACATCCACAAGCACATCGTAGAGGCTGCCTGATCCTTCCGACTGGAACACAGTGCGACCGTCGCTCAGAAGGTTGAAACGCAACTGTGGATAGGCCATAGCGTAGCAGGTCACCAGTTCGCTGATGTGTCGTGACTCCGTCGTTGCAGACCGCATGAACTTGAGACGAGCAGGAGTGTTGTAGAAAAGGTTCTCCACGGTCACGACCGTACCTTGTGCCGCCCCCCGGGACTCGCAATGTATGACCTCACCACCCTGCAAGCGCAGTAGAGTCCCCACCTCTTCGTCTCTTGCCCGCGTCACCAGCGTCACGTGTGAAACTGCAGCGATGCTGGGTAGTGCTTCCCCCCGAAAGCCCAGGGTAGAGATTTCGGACAACTCCTCCAGCGAGCGCAGTTTGCTGGTGGCGTAGCGCTCGAACGCGAGTTCCACCTCCTCTTGAGGTATTCCGCCCCCGTCGTCGACCACCCTGAGGAGCCTGCGCCCCCCCTGGCGCACCTCGACCCTGATGTCTCGAGCGCCGGCGTCAATAGAGTTCTCGATCAGCTCCTTTGCCACCGAGGCCGGGCGCTCGACGACCTCGCCGGCGGCAATTCGGGACGCCACGTCCTGAGATAGTCTCTTTATGGGCATAACCGTGGAAGTCACTGTCGCTCAATACGAGAGAATCAACTGTGGAACCTGCCGCTATTGTACCATACCGATTGGCCACACTCCAAGGACGCGCCCGAGCCACGCAAGACAGACAGCAGATCATCTGGGGGTCGTGTCCCGAGCAGGGCGCACGCGAATGCGATATGTTGTTCTTTACGGACTCCTAGTGTAGAATCACACGGGGAACCGCCTCGCTATGCAAGCCCGTAGACAGGAGAAGGTGTAATGAGCGAAATCGTCATTGTTGGCGGAGTGCGGACTCCAATAGGTAGCCACGGTGGAGGGCTGAGAGATGTAACGCCACAGGAATTGGCCAGGATTGTCATGGTCGAGGTGATGAATCGGACGGGGGTCGATCCGCATGTGTTCGATGATGTAATCTTCGGATGCTGCGGACAGTTCTCTGACGCTCCGAACGTCACCCGCGTAGCCGCCCTCATGGCAGGTGTTCCCACCCATGTCCCTGGCTACACGGTTCAGCGCAACTGTGTGTCAGGAATGGTGGCCATCACCAACGCCTGTCAGGCGATCAAGGCAGGTGATGGGGAGGCGCATCTGGTAGGAGGCACGGAGTCGATGAGCTACGCCCCCTACACTGTTCGTGGAGCTCGCTGGGGGCTCAAGTTGAGGAGCACCGAATTCACCGACGTGATATGGGAGGGCTTGACGGATCCCGTTTGCGGTATGATTATGGGTTACACGGCCGAGAATCTCGCTCAGTTCTACGGCATCAGCCGTCAGGAACAAGACGAGTTCGCGGTGCAGAGCCATCGAAAGGCCTTCATGGCCACACGCATGGGCAAGTTCAAAGACGAAACCGTGCCAGTTCCCGTGGTCAAGAAGGTGGCCGGCCAGGAAGTGGCCAGGGAGGAAGTCGCCCAAGACGAGAACATCAACGCTGGCCTGACAGTGGAGAAAGCCGCTCTGTATCCCACTGTGTTCAAGAGGGGTGGCATGGTCACCCCTGCCAACGCCTGCCCCATCTCCGATGGCGCCGCGGCCCTCATCGTCATGACCAAGGACAAGGCCAACGAACTGGGCCTGGAGCCCATGGCTTACATCCGCGGTTATGCCTACGCCGGAGTGCCGCCGGAAATCATGGGCATCGGACCCACAAGAGCCATACCTCTGGCATTGAAGAGGGCAGGACTCAAGCTCACCGATATCGATATCATCGAACTAAACGAGGCCTTCGCCGCTCAGGCGCTGGCCTGCGGCATTGAGTTGGAGAAAGACGGCTTCGACTGGGAAAAGGTCAATCCTAACGGCGGAGCCATCGCCCTGGGCCATCCGGTGGGCTGCACCGGGGCGCGGATAACGGTCACCCTGCTCTATGAAATGATCAAACAAGACGCCAGCCTCGGTCTGGCCTCGGCTTGTGTGGGAGGCGGACAAGGAGGGGCGCTCATCATCGAGAGGAAATAGGGAGAAGGAGACGACATGTACGACAAGGCCCACAGAGAGGAGTTCATCACCAAGGGAAAGGCGGTCTACGACAGGCTCAAAGACAACCTCGAGCCTGCTCATGAAGGTGAAATCGTAGCGATCCATCCCGAGAGTGGGGAACACTTCCTGGGGAAGACCCTGAACGAGGCCGATGAGAAAGCCTTCGCCAAACACCCGGACAAATGGCTCTACTTCGTGCGCATCGGCTCCGCGGACGCATCTCTTCCGTTGAAGACCTGGTAGACCTCAGGAGCACCGAAGGAGGAAGGCGAAGATGTACATATTCAAAGCTGGAGTCGTGGGCGCAGGATTCATGGGCGCCGAGATCGCACAAGTCATATCCTACTCTGGGCTCCCGGTAGTCTTGAAGGATGTCGACAAAGAGCTACTGGATACGGGGCTGGCCAGGATTCGTGACATATACCAGAGGCGAGTGGACAAGGGCAAGATGGACACGTCCACGCTCACTGAGAAGATGGACCTGATCCAGGGCAGTCTGACGTACGATGGTTTTGCCGATGCAGACATCGTCATCGAAGCGGTGCCCGAGAAGATGGAACTGAAAAAGCAGGTCTTCCGCGAGTTGGAGGAGGCGTGCCCCGAGAGTACCATCTTCGCCTCCAACACCACAGCCCTGTCCATATCCGAGATGGGGGCGGCCACGAAGAAGCCTCACAAGATGGTGGGGATGCACTTCTTCAGCCCTGCGCACATCATGAAGCTCGTCGAGGTGATCCCCGGCCTGGACACGGACGAAGAGACCGTCAGCGATGTAGTGATGTTCTCCGAGTCCTTGCGTAAGATACCCGTGGTCGTGCAGGAGTGCCCGGGCTTTCTGGTCAACCGCCTGCTCATGGCCTACCTGAACGAAGCCGCCCTTTGTCTGGAAGAGGGAGCTGCCACGACCCGAGAGATCGACGAGGCCATGGTGAAGTGGGGTTGGCCCATGGGTCCTTTCACCCTGATGGACATGGTGGGGGTTGACATCTGTTACATCACTGGCAAGTACCTGACCGACGAGTATGGTGAGCGCCTCCAGGCGGCGAAGATCTTCCAGAAACTCTATGACGCCGGTCGCTGGGGCGAGAAAGTCGGAGCCGGGTTCCATGGCTACGGCGACCAGACTGACGAGCCAGTGAACACGATGATCAAGGAGATTCAGTCACAGCCCGGGGCCGTCACAGGGACCGAATTCAGCGCGGACCGCTTGATGATGCCCATGATCAACGAGGCAGTGCTGTGCCTGCAAGAGCATGTCGCCTCGGCAGGCGACATCGACATGGCTGCCATCGCAGGAATCGGGATGAAGATGGGCGACGAGCGAGTCGGCCCCCTGGCAGTGGCGGATAAGATAGGATTGGACCTGGTTCTGGCGAAGATGGAGCAGTTCAAGAGAGAACTAGGACCCAGGTTTCACCCGGCCCGTCTCCTGCGACTCCAGGTGAGGGCGAACCACCTGGGCGAGAAAACAGGTAGGGGGTTTCTTGAGCACGTGGGCTGATGGATCGGTACGATGTACATAGACCCCTAGTCAGCGTTACTGTGCACCAAATGGTGCATCTCAAAAGGAGAAGAAATGACTGAGAGACAATACGTGAAGGTGTCCAAGGAAGACCGCGTCTCCATCGTCACCATAGACAATCCACCCGTGAACATGATTTCCCGTCCAGTAGTAGCTGATCTCCAGAGCGCTCTAGAGGAGGTCTGGGCCGACGACGACATCAAGGTCGTGGTCATCACAGGCGGAGGGCAGATGGCCTTCATAGCGGGGGCAGACATTAACGCCATCCTGGGCCTGAAAAGCCCTGCTGAGGCCAAACAGATAGTGACCCAGGTGCATGAGCTGTTCCAGAGAATCGAGAACTCCCCCAAGCCCATCGTTGCCGCCATCAATGGTCACTGCCTCGGCGCGGGTATCGAACTCGCTATGGCCTGCCATATGCGCATCGCCAACAACAGAGCGATGTTCGGACAGCCCGAGATCGGCCTGGGTATCATCCCAGGATTCGGAGGCACTCAGAGGCTGCCCCGCCTGGTCGGCAAAGCCAAGGCTCTGGAGTTGATCCTCACTGGGGACAGGATTACTGGCGCGGAAGCCGCCAGTATCGGTCTGGTGAACAAGGCAGTGCCTGGCACTGAGGTGATGAAGGCGGCGGTGGGCCTGGCCAAGAAGATCGCGTCCTTCGGCCGGCCCGCCATTACCGCTGCCCTGGAGTCCGTTGCCCAGGGCCTGCGTGTGACACTGGAGGAGGGTCTTGACATAGAGGCCGACAAGTTCGCCAGCCTGGTCGAGACAGAGGACATGCGCGAGGGCTTGAGCGCGTTCCTGGAGAAACGGCAACCCAAGTTCCAGGATAGGTAGGAGGGAACGTCGATGGACTTCGCCCTGACCGAAGAACAGCAGATGTTCCAAGAGCTATTTCGCGATTTCGCCGAGAACGAAGTGGCGCCACTGGCAGACGTGATAGACCGGGAAGAGCGGCCGCCTCTGGAGACGCTCAAGAAGGCAGCAGAGATGCAATTCATGGGGCTTCCCTTCCCAGAGGAGTATGGAGGAGCCGGCATCGGCGCGGTTGGGTATTGCCTGTTGGTGGAGGAACTGGCCAAGGCCTGCCTGGCCACCGCCTGCTGCCTGGGGATTCACACCTCGTCGGGCGCCATGGTCATCTACCTGGGTGGCACTGATGAACAGAAAGCCAAGTACCTGGCACCGCTGGCCAGGGGAGAGAAAACGGGCGCCTTCTGCCTGTCGGAACCCGATGCTGGTTCCGACTCGGGAAGCATCCGCACCACAGCCGTCAGAGAAAACGGCCACTACGTGCTCAATGGCTCCAAGATCTACGTCGCCAACGGTGACATCGCCGAGGTGTTCACGGTATTCGCCCGCACCTCTCGCGAGGCGGCGAACAAAGGCATGACCGGCTTCATTGTCGAGAAGGGGTATCCGGGCTTCAAGGTAGGACGTACGGAACGCACCATGGGCATCCGCGGCTGCCACGTCGCCCAGCTGTTCTTTGATGACTGTTTGGTGCCCATGGACAACGTTCTGGGTGGCGAAGCCAACGGGCTGGGAAGAGGAGCTGAGACGGTATCCCAGACTCAGGACTTCGGGCGCCTAAGTATGGCAGCTACGTGTCTGGGCGCGGCTGAGGGAGCCATGCAAGCCAGCGTGAGGTTCGCCAAGGACCGAGAGCAGTTCGGCGTGCCCCTGGCCAGGAAGCAAGCCGTCTCCTCGATGATCGCCGACATGGCCACTGAGATCGAAGCCTTGCGGTACCTGGTCTACCGCACCGCCTGGGCCTTCGAACAGGGTGAGAAGTACACCCGTCTGGCGGCCATGTGCAAGCTGTTCGGGTCGGAAATGGCGTGCAGAGTTGCCAACAAGGCAGTGCAACTCCACGGCGGCGCTGGATACATCAGGGATCTTCCCATAGAGCGGATGTACCGTGACGCCCGGGTGACCCGCATCCTGGAGGGCACGAGCGAAATGCAGCGCTTCGTCATTGCCTCAGACGTGTTCAGAGAGCAAGACCTGCCACTGGAGCCATAGCTGGCGCACCCCCTCGTTTGACTGGGTCGAGATACCCAGCGGGAGGACTGCCGGATGCAGTGTGTCTTTTGTCGTATCGTCGCTGGGCAGGAGCAGAGCGACGTGCTATATCACGATGAAGAGATCACAGTCTTCCGCGACATCAGACCCCAGGCGCCGACCCACGTGCTCATCGTCCCTAACGAGCACGTATCGTCGGTCACGCAGCTGCTCCAGAGGAACAGCGCGCTACTGGCGAAGATGTTCTCCAAGGCACATGATGTCGCGGAGGCCGCAGGTATAGCCGACAGAGGGTACCGCCTAGTCATCAACACTGGCCCGGATGCGGGCCAAGTCGTAGACCATCTGCATCTGCATCTGCTCGGTGGCAAGGCCATGAGGCCAGATGGCATGGCGTTGCGCTGGAAGAACGAGATGACCTAGCGGCCAAGGAGGGGTTCGACATGGAGTTGTTGACCGTGACGATAGACAAACCTGAGGACTGCAACGTCATCCTCGGCCAGTCGCATTTCATCAAGACAGTCGAGGATCTGCACGAGGCGCTGGTCAACTCAGTGCCCACTATCAGGTTCGGACTGGCCTTCTGCGAGGCGTCAGGCCCCTGTCTTGTGCGGTCCAGTGGAAACGATGATGGCCTGACCAAACTGGCGCGGGACAACGCCTTGGCCCTATCTGCTGGCCACACCTTCGTCATACTCATCAGAGATGCATATGCTCTCAACGTGCTGGGCGCGATCAAGCAAGTCCCCGAGGTTTGCTCCATCTTCTGCGCTACGTCCAATCCTGTGGAGGTGATGTTGGCCGAGACGGAGCAGGGCCGAGGAATCCTGGGAGTGGTGGACGGTTTCAAGTCAAAGGGCATAGAGACTGAAGACGATGTAGCCGAACGCAAGGACTTGCTGCGCAAGATCGGCTACAAGCTGTGACTGGCCCAGGACCCTCCGATGGGCGAGCCGGTGGGCAGGTCTAGGAGCATACTGTGGGTCTCAAAGAGACGCTTGAGAACGATTTGAAGGAAGCCCTCAGGAGCAAAGATGAGCGACGCAAGACAACGCTGCGCCTTGCGTTGGCTGCCATCCACAATGCCGAGATAGCAGAGGGCAAGGCACTCGAAGAGGGCGAAGTGCTCGCCGTACTCTCGAAGGAGGCCAAGCAGCGGCGGGAATCAGCCGCGTTGTTTGCAGAGGGCGGCCGCGAGGATCTGGTCGATCAGGAAAACAAGGAACTGGAGATACTCACGGAGTACCTGCCCGAGCAACTGTCAGAGGCAGAGATAGAAGCCCGTGTGCGAGAGGTCATCGATGAAGTGGGAGCGACCAGTGCCGCGCAGATGGGCGACGTGATGCGTGTGCTGATGACACAGATGAAGGGTAAGGCTGATGGCCAGCTCGTCAATACCATAGTCAAGCGAATCCTGAGCGAGACTGCGTAGTCGTCCCGCCACCTAGCGGCCAGCCCGAGGAAGGACCTGGCCGCTCGACGCCACTGTGGAGCGCTAATCGGCGCTCCCTTGCTTACGCTGAGTTTGGGCCACGGAGACAACGTGTCTTTTGATACGGCCGAGAACGGGCTGGCCGCTGGCGAGCCAACCATGCCGCTCACCGCGAGGAAAACCTTCCGGATCGTTCTGTTCTGCGTTCTCCTTATTGTGGCCCTCAGCTTCGTCTTGACCTTCCAGTTCCTGCCCCGGCAGCTCACCCTTGAGGTGGGCGACGTCAGTCCTCGTGATATTCGTGCTCCGGCCAGGATCACCTACGTGAGTGACGTGGAGACAGAAGCTGCACGCCATCAAGCCGAACTGGCTGTGCCCGACGTGTACGACTACGACCCCGCGGACACTACCGTTGCCCGAGAGCAAATCAACCATGCAAGGAAGATCTTTGACTACGTCGCAGCGGTACGGCACGATGCGTATAGCACATCGGAAAAGAAGACGGAAATGGTCTCGGCCATTCCGGATTTCGACCTGTCGCCTACGTCGCTCGCCGACTCTGTCAGTATGGAAGATGAGCTCTGGGACGAAGTCACCGCCAGGAGCTTGGAGATCCTCAGTGAAGTCATGGACCAAGAGATCAGGGCCGAGCAACTCGCCACAGTAAGAGACCAGTTGCACGTCTTTGAGCCCGACCTGACGGAACCACAGGCTGCGCTCGTCGAGGAATGGGTGGCACACTTCATAGTCCCCAACAGCTTCCCCAATCCTCAAGCCACCGAGGAGGCCAAGGTCAGGGCCCGGGAGGCGGTGGAACCCGTCTACATCACTCTCGAGGAAGGTCAGACCATCGTACGGGAAGGCGAGGTCACCAGCGATGTTGCCTGGGAAGCGCTGGTCAAACTTCGTCTGCTTCAGCCCCGCGTGGAGTGGTCAGACATCGCAGCTCGTATCCTATTCACCTCTCTGCTCGTCTTCATCCTGGCCCTCTACCTCACCATCTTGCACCCAAGCTTCTGGGCCAACTGGCGCGACATACTCCTCCTGGGCGTTCTGGTAACACTGTCCATTCTGGTCGCGAAGCTGATGATCCCCGGTCACGTAGTGCTGGGGTACCTGGTTCCCCTGGCTGCCGCTTCCATGCTGCTAACAACTCTGGTGGACACCGAGATAGCGATCGTCGTCACAGCCGTACTCAGCCCCATCATCGGTCTGATAGCGGGAGGATCCCTCGAATTCGCCGTCTACTGCTTCGCTGGCGGAGTGGCGGCGTCACTCAGGCTTTGGCGCACAGAGAGGCTGAACGCCTTCTTGTGGGCAGGGGTCTATGCCGCGCTCAGCAACCTGAGTGTGGTCCTCGTCTTCCGTGCTCTCGAACAGGACCACGACCTCCTGGGGACCCTCCAGATCGCAGGGGCGAGCGTCGGCAGCGCGGTCCTGGCCATGAGCCTCACTCTGGGGGGGTTCTTTCTCTTCAGCAATGCGTTGAACATCACCACCTCGCTTCAACTGCTGGAGCTCGGAAGGCCAACGCATCCTCTCCTGAGCGAACTGCTGATGAAGGCCCCTGGAACGTACCACCACAGCCTGATGGTGGGCAACATGGCGGAGCAGGCAGCTCAGGCGGTCGGCGCCAATCCGCTCTTGGCTAGAGTGGGGGCCTACTACCACGACATCGGAAAGATGCTGCGACCCTACTTCTTCGCAGAGAACCAAACGGATGGCGAAAACCCGCATGACCGGCTAGATCCGGAAACGAGCGCTCAGATCATCACTTCTCACGTGAAGGACGGCCTTCAGCTTGCCAGGAAGCATAGATTGCCGAACGAGATACAGGACTTCATCCCTCAACACCACGGGACCGCCATGCCAAGTTACTTCTACCGCCAGGCCTGTGCGCAAAACGGAGTGTCGCGACAGACGGACAAGACGAGATTTCGATATCCTGGACCCAGGCCTCGAACGCGTGAAGCAGCCATCCTGATGCTGGCCGACGAGGCAGAAGCTGCCTCCCGAGCCAATCGACCTCGGTCCGTGGAGGAGATTGAGGAACTCGTTGACGGGCTGATCCAGAACCGTGTAGGAGACGGCCAGCTTGATGACAGTGACCTGACACTTCGGGATTTGCAGAAGGTGAGAGAGACGTTGGTAACCGTCCTCCAGGGCAGCTACCATCCACGCATCAAGTATCCCGAAGACAACCTCGCAGAGAAAGGCGAGGAGGAAGACGTTGCAGATCGACCTAAGCGTGCAGACCGATCCCGAGTTCGAGGGAGACGCAAACCACCAACATCTGAATGAAGTGGTTCTGAGCGCCGTCAACCAGGAAGCATCTGATGAGACCTGGACCTTGGGGTTGCTCATCACCAACGACGAGAACATCAGGAAATTGAACGCTCAGTATCGCGGGGAGGACAGCTTCACCGATGTCCTCGCCTTCGCCTCAGGCGAGGACTCTGATGGCTTCGTCTCACCTCCCTGCACACCGCCTCACCTGGGTGACATCGCCATCTCCTACCCTCGCGCCGTCGCCCAGGCTGCACAGTTCGGCCACTCCACTGCCGAGGAACTTGACCGTCTTGTGGTCCACGGAGTGCTCCACCTTCTGGGGTACGACGACCAGACTCGAGTACAGCGAAAGGCTATGTGGGCGCGACAGGAAGCCATCGTCCGCGCATTCCATCCCCACGGAGCATGATTCCGCAGGGCGATGCCGGCACCCGAGGGATTGGTGGACCGTGTGAGGCTAGAAGGATCATGGACTGCTGATGCGCACTCAGCCTGGCACCCTGATTGAAAGCTTCCGGCACGCCTTCGCGGGGCTGGCGCACGCTCTGCGTACGCAGCGGAACGCCCGTATCCACGTCTTGGTCGCAGTCGCGGTCATCGTCCTCGGAGTGGCTCTGGGAATCGAATCCATCAAGTGGGCCATGATAGTCCTCACGATTGGCTTCGTTTTCGTGGCCGAGTTGTTCAACACCGTGGTCGAGGCAGTGATCGATCTGGTAACGGAGGAGTATCGTCCCTTGGCCAAGACTGCGAAGGATGTAGCCGCCGGTGCTGTGTTGATCGCGGCCGTCACGGCGGTCATCGTGGGAGTCCTGCTGCTGGGACCGCCGTTGATGGCCAGGCTCGGATGGAGGCCCTGATGGCCAGGCGCTTCGATGTGATCGTCGTCGGAGGCGGACCTGCCGGTGGAACGGCGGCGTACGAGCTTGCTCGCAGAGGCGTGCAAGTCCTGGTTCTGGAGAAAGAGCGGCTGCCTCGCTACAAGGTCTGCGCAGGCGGTGTCACGCTAAAGACTGTCTCCAGCTCCTGGACTTCGATCTCAGGCCCGCCTTCGAAGACCAGATAGCCCGCGGAGTATGCTCTTACAAGGGCGGGTCCCCAGTCAGGATCGACTTTGGAGAGGCAGTGGGCTGGACGGTGATGTGGGACAAGCTGGACTACCTGATCCTCCAGGAGGCCGTCCGGGCTGGTGCCCAGGTGCTGGATGAACAGAAGGTCAGAGAAGTTCAGTTCCTGGAAGATAGCGTTGTGGTTAGCGCCGCCCTCCGCGACTATACTTGTTCGATGCTGGTCGGCGCGGACGGCGCCAACGGCAGCGTGGCCCACTTCGCCAACCTGCAAAGACCTCGCAGTTCTGCCATCGCGGTGGAGGCCGAGGTCCAGGTTTCTGGGAAAGCACTGGAGAACCGGCGTGGTTGCGTCCACTACGATTTCGGTTGTACTCCAAGAGGATACGGCTGGGTTTTTCCTAAGAGGGAGATCCTCTCCGTGGGCGTCGGTACCTTTTGCGGAAAGGCGACGAACCTCAAAGCATCGCTCTTGGCATGGCTGGACATACTCGGGCTTCCATCCAGCCCGCACATGGCGAGGATGCGAGGGCACCTAGTGCCTTTGGGAGGAGAAGCTCGCGTCTTGCACGGCCGGCGAGTTCTGCTCACCGGGGATGCCGCTGGTCTCGCGGAACCGATGACGGGCGAAGGGATATATTACGCTGTGAGGAGCGCGCAGATCGCTGCTGACACCATTCGGAAGGCGCTGCTGGACCACGGCGCGAATCTATCGTCATACAGCGAAAGGGTCAATGCCGAGATAGCCAGCGACCTGAAACACGCGAAGCGCCTGGCCAGCCTGCTCTACCGCTTCCCTGGCCTGTGCTTCCACTTTTTCGTCAGGAGCCCCGCAGTGCAATGGGAAGTGACCCACGTACTCTGCGGCCGATCAAGCTTCAAGGGACTGTACCGCGAACTGCTGAAGTCCGCGCCCACAGTGCTATTCTCCGGGCTCCGGTAGCAGCGGCCTCGACGACCAAGCGAGCGCGGCGCCGTTGGCCCCCGGCGGACTCCCAGAGCCCAGACAGGACACGCTTATTGAGACGCAGCGTGCTGAGCTTTGCCCGTCGATCGTGAGCGCACAAGGTACGCAGCCACGCCCACAAGGGGCACCAGTGAGCCCACAGTCGCCCCCACCACCAACGCCCAGCGCCGATGCTCAGCAGGCTCGGCCACGCGCAGCTTGGACCTGCAACGCATCGTCTCCATGAGGCCATCATGAAGCTGCCGCCGGAAGACTGGTCCCGGATGCACGTGCGGGTAAAGCCCAACGATTTCATCGGCCAGATGGGGGTCCCACAAATCGGGCTGTGCAGCCTTTGTCGTAGGTGCCAGGCTCCCACTGTCAGGTTTCTTGCTCATCGCCAACACTCCCACAGCCGCCCAGGGCCACAAATACGCGGTTCAGCAGGGCCTCATACCTTGTAGAAGCACAATCCAATGACGCCAGGTCCGAAATGGACCGTCAGGGATGCGCAAAGTTCCGTCAGATAGAACTCGTTGCAGTTGAACCTCTCCTTTGCCCTGGAGAATATCTCTTGTCCCACTTCCGGTGCCCTGGCGTGGATCACACCCAAGTTTATGGGGACTGTGGTGCCGACCCTCTCCTCCATGATGTCCAGCAAACGATCCAGGGATTTCTTCCGCGTCCTGACCTTCTCTAGGGTTTCGAGAAGCCCATCCTCCAGACTGACAATGGGCTTCATGTTAAGTATGGAGCCCAGGGCCGCCGACAACCCGCCGACGCGACCGCTCTTCCGCGGATACTCGAGACTCTCCAACACCAGTATCACGTTTACGCGGGACCTGATCTCGTCCAGGCGAGCCACTATCTCCTCCGGCGTCTTGCCGGCACGGGCCATCCGAGAGGCTTCCACACACGCCAGGCCAAGCGCGGCCGAGCCCGCGAGACTGTCATGCGGATAGACTTTGACCTCACCGCTGACCTGCTCAGCCGCCATGCACGCTGACTGATACGTGCCACTCAGCTTGCCGGTCACGTGCGTGGAGATGATGGCGTCGGCACCCTCACTGGCCAGGCGACGGTACACTTCTGTTAACGCGCCCACCGAAGGCTGTGATGTTGTCGGCAGGATCCCCATCTCCTCTATCTTCCGGTAGAAGAGGTCCCAGTCCATGTTGACCCCTTCCTGGTAGGAATCCGTCCCAAACTGGATGTTGATGGGCACGAAGGTGATGTCGTGCTCTTTCACCATCTCCGGCAGCAGATCACATGTGGTGTCAGTCACTATCTTGATCACTTCCTCTCCTCCTTGTTTGATTGTCGTCGTCTTCAGAACTCCACGCCCTACCCCGTGTGCCCTCTCCTCTCCAGGTCCTTTCTGAGGGCACTCAGGGTACGGTGATAGAGGGCTTTGATCGCACCTTCACTGCGACCCATCACCCTGCCGATCTCTTTGTTGCTCAGGTCCGCAGAGTACTTCAGCACCAGCAATTCCTGCCGATCCGGGGGAAGCCTCGAGATGGCTTCCCTCAGAACCTCCACGCGCTCGCGAGACTCCGCGAACTGCTCGGCCGACTCCCTGCCGTCGCCGACCATGGCCAGACTATCCAGAGGAATGCCGACCCGACGTGTCCGATCCCTGTGCCAGTTGGCCACCAAGTTGTGCGCGATGCGATACAACCAGGCCGAGAAGGGCAAGCCCCTGTAGCGATACCCTTCCAGATTAGCCAAAGCTTTGTAGAAAGTCCTGGCAGTCAGATCCTCGGCATCGTACCGGTTTCCGGTGCGATAGAAAACGTACTGGTATATCTGACCCACGTACGTCTCATACAGGACGCCAAAGGCTTCTGGATCCTCCTTGGCCCTTTCCACCAGCTTCTCTTCGGGGTCGCCCAAGATGCAACTCCGTCTCGCCTCGGAGCGTCCTCACAACTAGAACACTCTCCGGCCAGTTCAGTTACGATAGCGTATCCGCACGTCACAAATCACTCGACGACCAAGATCGGAGGAAGCAGAGCACGATCCGCGCCGCGCGCAGGGTATCCAAAGACCGGCAAGCGCTGCAATCCGGGGTACGAATACAGACCGACTTCCAAGCCGTATCTCCCAGGCGGCAGGTCCCGAGGTATCGAAATGATGTACTCGTCCCTCAGCGGCTCGCCCACGGGCCAGACCGTAGGCCTGAAATACTCGTTCAGAGGCACCTTGTCGTGGCCGGCCACAGCCCGGCTTCCTTCCGCCAGCAGATGGGCAAAGGCGTGATAGTCCTCCTTCGGCTCGCTCAGGGCTCTCCACTTCAGCGCCAGGTGAATGTCGTCACCAGGATGGAATTGACGGCCATCGATCTCGAAACCCACCAGTTCTACCTGGTTATCGAAATTGGCCTCTAGCGGCTCATACGCGAGTGGCGAGAATGTGAAGCGCTCCCCTTCGTGCCGCGGGGAGAAGACAAGAACCCTCACTCCAGTCCTCCCAGCGAAAGACCTCGCCTCGGTAGCCTGTGCGTAGGTCCACAGATGGGCCACGATCAAGTTCTGAGGGTCGGTGATCTCGTTTCCCGACAACACCAACCATACCCGACCAACTGCCCGGCCGGCCAGCAGACCATTCAATGCCTGCACGACCTGCTCTTCGTCCAGCCACTCCCCGAACTGGGGTATGTCAACCCAGGGAAGACATCCGCCATAGTACGGCAGGAAAGCCGTGGAGATGCCACCTCCGCTCATCACTACCACGTCCCCATCCCTCTCATTGCCGCCGACGAAAAGCGCCGCTGAGCGGAAGTCATCTCGCGCGTACTCGGGGGAGAAGTAGTAGTTGTCCAGCGCCTGCGCCCAACAGGGTGCTATCCCGCCTACCAGGCACAGCACGGCCACCAGTGCCAATACCCTGCCGAGACCTCCATGTCGGACGATGACCGACCAGAGCCAACCGAAGCCACCAGCGGCCAGGAGATAGCCCGCAGGGGCGGCGATAGCCAGATAGCGCGCCACATACAGCTCTCGCCACCTTGAGAGTATCAGCATCCCTACTACGGGGACGGCAAAGTACAGTGCCAACAGCGCGGCGTGCCGCCTGGGCTGCAACACGAAAAGACCAACGATGGCTCCCATGGCAAGAGCGCCCATGCCCAAGAGGGCCTTGGCCGGAGTGAGGTTGCCACCGCTTGTGAAATGGTACCATAAGTCCCCCATCACCTGCAGAGGGCTGAGGGGACTTCTCCAGAAACCGTACCTGTCAGCCGATGAGGACGAGACGTAGCCCACGAGAGGCGCGCAGGACGCAAGGGCAGCCGCCTGGCAGGCCGCGCCAACCACCAGTGTCTTCCAGTGCCGTCTCCGCACTGACTCAACCGCCACTACCACCAGCCCCCAAGGGAGGAGAAAAACGCTGAAGTAGTGCGCGTACAGGGCCGCCATCGTCGACAGGACGTACAGAATCCAGCCCTCCACCTGACCCGGACGGCGCAGTGCCCGCAGCAGAAGGTACACCGAAAGCAGGCTCAAGAAGAGCCACAAGGAGTAGACGCGTGCCTCCTGAGAGTAGTACACAAGAAACGGCGAGAACGTCCCAATCAGCGCTGCGATAACTCCTGTTTCCGGCGTAGCCAGAGTGCGACCCAGCAAATACAGCAGCGCCACTACTAGAACGCCGAAGAACACCGATAAGGCCCGCGCTGCGAATGGCGTCTGACCAACCACACCGGACCAGGCGTGAAACGCGAAGGAATGTAGGGGAAGCCACCCCACCGGGTTATTGTCCACAATCTGCCGAGCGCTCTGGCTCGCCAGATGAAGGGCAAAGCCCTCGTCAAACCAGAGACTCTGAGCGTCGAGCCGGTAGATACGCAGACCGAAGGCAACAGCCAGCACAAGACAGAGGACAAGACGGAGCCGAACTCTTCCTAAAGGGAGACCACAACTCGTCGACCGAGCACTCATGAGCCGTCACGTCCGCTGCGCATTCTGTCCCAAGTATACCATCGCGCGGTGCACCCAGCAATGCTGGCTGCGGCAGTGTAGCTTTCGTGAGCTCACGGTGTTATAATGCTGAAAGCCTGTCACCGCGGGAGGCGTTCCATGCTCACGAGACAAGAAACAGACCGCCGCGTGGTGGTCACCGGGTTTGGTGCCGTCACACCACTTGGTAACGATGTGGACACCTACTGGGAAGGAGTCACTGCCGGGAAGTCAGGCGTCGGCTACATTACTCAGTTTGATGTCCGCGACTGCCCCGCCAAAATCGCGGCTGAAGTGAAAGGCTTCGATCCTCTGGACTACATGGACGCGCGCGAAGCGAAGCGGAGCTCGCGGTTCATCCAGTTCGCCAGCGCTGCTGCCAGCATGGCGCTGCGTCACGCGGGCCTGGACCTCTCCAAGGAGGACCCATCCAGGGTCGGCCTCGAGATAGGTAGTGCTGTCGGGGGCATGGGCATCGTCGAGGAGCAGGCAAACATCCTGAGGGAACGTGGATCTCGACGCATCCAGCCGACCGTCTTGCCCGCCGTGTTGCTGAGTATGGCCCCCTGCCAGATGGCCATTTCGTTCGGCATCAAAGGTCCTGCTTCTGCACCGGTGGCCGCTTGCGCCACAGGCGTGATTGCCATCGGAGAGGCGTCGCGACGGATACAGCGCGGCGACGTGGAGGTCATGGTCGCCGGCGCTTCGGAGTCGGCGGGCTCGCCTCTCGTTATGACATGCCTGGCCCGCCTTGGGGCCCTATCCCTCAACGACAAGGACCCCCAGGGGGCCTGCCGTCCTTTTGATGCCCACCGGGACGGCTTCGTCATGGGCGAGGGCGGCGCTGTGGTGATCTTGGAGTCCCTCAAACACGCGTTGAAGCGAGGGGCGCGCATTCTCGCGGAGATCATGGGCTATGGTTTCACGGCCGACGCCTATCACGTCGCGGCCCCCGATCCTGAGGGCAATGGGGCAGCGCGAGCGATGAGCCTGGCCATAGAAGACAGTGGCTTGTGCCCGGGCGACATTGACCATGTTAGCAGCCACGGCACAGCCACGGTGCTGAATGACGTAGCCGAGACCAAGGCCATCAAGACGGTCCTCGGGGAGAAGGCCTTTTCCACGCCGATCAACTCCATCAAGTCGATGATCGGCCACCTGCTTGGCGCAGCCGGTACGATCTCAGCCATCACCGCCATAGAGAGCATCGAGAAAGACATCATCCCCCCCACCATCAACCTCCGCACCCCCGACCCCGAATGTGACCTGGACTACGTTCCTCTCGTCGCCCGTCGTGCCCGTGTGGACACCGTTCTGGTCAACGCTCTAGGCCTGGGAGGGCAGAACGGCGCCCTCGTGCTCCGAAGATTCGACGAATCGCTTGCCTAGACGGGCATCCTGTGCTACATTTGCCTGGTGTAGCCAGAAACGGCTCAACGAGGGCACGATGAGGCGGGCTCTGACGATTACCATCACACTGTCTCTGCTTCTTTTCCTGTCCACGATGATCATAACGGCGGCCCCCCTGTCGCAGGAGCGGCTCCACGAGATAACCTCCCCGCGCGCCAACGCTCAGGTTCGCGGCAGTGTGGACATCATCGGTTCCGCTCGTCTAGGCCAGGAGTTCCAGTTCTACAAGGTCGAATACGCATCCTCGGCCATACCAGACCTGTGGGTAGTGATCGGAGACACCCATGACCAGGAGAAGACGAACGAGCGACTCGAGATCTGGCACACCTCGGGGCTACCCGACGGCGCCTACTACCTGCGTCTGGTGGTCGTAAAGCAGGACGGCAACTACGAGCAAACCGATCCACTGCGCGTCAATGTCGCCAACGCCGAGCCGGCGCCGACCCATACGCCTGAGGAGTCGCCCACGCCTACTCCCACCATCGTGATTCCAACTCCAACCACAGCCATCGTGGAGCAGCCGACGGTGGTGCGCACCACCCCCAGCGCATCGGCCGAGCCGGAAGCCTCTCCCACCCTACCCCAGGAGACGGAAAGCACAGTCTCCATCCCCAGCCTGGATACATTCGTGAGACAGTGCGTGTTTGGGGCGTTTGTCGCCGCAGTGCTGTTCGTCTTCGTGGGCGTGGTCCTCCTGATGCGGCGTCTTATCTGATGCACCAGCTCCTATCCTAGTGCCATGGGATCGTTCAGGGGCTGCGTCGATCACCAGCCCCTGGTGCTTGATGCGACAGCACACACGACTGGAAACTCAAGATGCTCAGAAGGCTTCTCCGGAAGCGCGAAAACAGAGTGGTGGAGGGAACCAAGCTCATCGTCGGCCTGGGGAACCCTGGTGCCGAACACAGCAGAAACCGCCACAATGTGGGCTTCTCGGTCCTGGAAAGACTTGCGCACCGCTACAGACTTCCCTTTGACCGCCTCGAATTCCAGGGTCGCCTGGCTCACGGGACGGTCGGGGGGAGGCCGGTGATTCTGCTCAAGCCCGTCTCCTACATGAATCGGAGCGGCAGCGTCGTTAAACCTGTCCTCTCCCGCTACAAGGTGAGGCTGGAGGATTTGCTCATCATCCACGATGATCTGGACCTGCCGCTCGGCAGAATCCGGATCAGAGCAGCTGGTGGATCTGCCGGACATCGCGGGATGGAGTCCGTCATCGCCTCGCTGGGGACAGATATCATAGCCCGCATCCGCATCGGTATTGGCAGGCCACATGGAGATCATCCGGAGGAATACGTGCTGCAAGATTTCTCCCTCGAAGAGAGCATCACCATGGAAGCTACGTACGAGCAGGCACTGGCGGCCGTGGTGACTTTCCTCCGAGAGGGCATCGACTCCACCATGAACAATTACAGCTAGGGGCGTGATTTGCGACTGTCTGGACTAGTTCCTCTATCTGAGGATTCGAAAGGGTTCAGCGAACTTGCCAGGGCGATGAGGTCACTCGCCGGGGAGGACGCTGGAGGGCTTGTGCTCACCGTCCCAGAAACAGCACGACCATATCTCCTCGCCGGCCTGCGAAGCAACCTCAACCTGCCCATGCTGATCGTCACCTCTCGTCGAGATAGAGCCCGTCAGATTCACGAACAGCTGAACATGTGGTCGATTTCGGCCGACGGCGTGCTGCTTTTCCCAGAACCGGATGTGCTGAGCTTTGAACGGATTCCCTGGGACAGAGGCATCGCTCGGGATCGCCTGGCGACTCTGGCCGCCCTGGCGGCCGCTGCTCCAACCGGGCACGGCGAGCCATTCGCCGTCATCGCCTCGGTTCGAGCCCTGCTCCAGAAAACCGTCCCCCGGGACCTCTTCGCGGAGAACCTCACGCCCCTGCGAACTGGTCAGAAACTGAGCAGAAGGCAACTGCTGGAGAGACTGCGCGGACTCGGCTATCAACGGACTACCGTGGTGCAAGAACCGGGAGACTACAGTGCCCGAGGGGGGATAGTGGACGTCTTCTCTCCCCAGCGTGAGCAGCCGGTGAGGGTGGACTTCTTCGGCGACGAGATCGAGTCGCTACGCCTCTTCGACCCTGCAACTCAGCGCTCCACCGGTGCTGTCGGTTCGGAAACCATGGCGCCAGCCCGGGAAGGACTGCTCCTTGACGGCGGCGCACGGCCAGGTATCGAACGACTCGACCTCTCCTCCTGCCACGGTGAGGCAGCCAGGGAGTTCGAAACCGATCTGGAGGCCATCCGCAACGGGGAACCGTTTGACACGCTGGAGTTCTATCTGCCCCACCTGTATGATGAGCCCGGCATGTTGCTGGAGTATCTCCCCCCGGAAGCGCTGCTGGTGCTGGAGGATCCCCTGGGATTGGAGGCCACTGTCACGAACCTGCAGACCCAGAACACGGGCCTGCGCCACGACCTGGTACAGCAAGGGGAGCTGCCAAGAGGTGTCGAATCGCCTCATTTCACCTGGACCGCCCTGTGGGAAGGCTTCCAGAGGCGCCCCAGAGTTGAGTTCCGCTATGAGGAAGAATCGGAGTGGGCCATCAACGAGACCTTCGCGGTCGGGACACCCTACGCGGGGCGGTTGCAGGACGTGATCGCGGACTCCATAGGGATGACAGACAACAAGTGGCGCGTGGTCATGGTCTCGCGCCAGGCCCCGCGCCTTGCGGAGTTGAGCGAGGAATGGGGCATCACGGTGCAGCCGGTCGAAGATGTGACGGAGCCACCTACTGAAGGTAGCCTGACGCTGCTACAGGGAAGCCTCACTTCTGGCTGGCAGATGCAACACAGCGATGAGCGAAGGACTGTCCTGCTCACCGATGGCGAGATCTTTGGCTGGGTCAAGCCAGAGCCGCGCCGCCCCCACCGACCGAAGCCCCTACCCCCTGAGGCCTTCTTCTCTGACATACGACCCGGTGACTATGTGGTGCACATGGAACACGGCATAGGCATCTTCCAGGGCATGGTGCATCTGGATGTAGATCAGGCCCATCGTGAGTATCTGCAAGTGGACTACGCGGAGGGCGACAGGCTCTACGTTCCCACCTACCAGGGGGATCGCTTGAGCCGCTACGTGGGAGCCCAGGGGCAACCGCCTCGTATCGATCGCCTGGGCACTGCCCACTGGGCTCGCGTCAAGGAGAGCGCGAAGCAAGCGGTGGAGGAGATCGCCAGGGACCTCTTGGACCTGTACACCGTGCGGGAGGTGGTGAGCGGCCACGCTTTCTCCCCAGACACGCCATGGCAAAGGGAGCTGGACGCCTCTTTCCCGTATGTGGAGACCGAAGACCAGATGCGGGCCATCGAAGAGGTTAAGAGTGACATGGAGAAGCCCAGGCCCATGGACCGGCTGGTCTGTGGCGACGTGGGCTATGGTAAGACGGAAGTTGCTCTCCGTGCTGCTTTCAAGGCGGTCATGGACAACAAGCAGGTTGGGCTGTTGGTCCCCACCACGGTCCTGGCCCAGCAGCACTACCGCTCATTCAAGGAGAGACTGGCACCCTTCCCCGTGGTGGTGGAGATGCTCTCCCGATTCAGAACGCGGAGCGAGCAAGAGCGCATCTTGGAGGGCCTCAAGCAGGGAACAATAGACATCGTCATTGGTACTCACCGACTCCTTCAGAAGGACGTCAGTTTCAAGGACCTGGGTCTGCTGATCATCGACGAAGAACAGCGATTCGGTGTGGCCCACAAAGAGCAGTTGAAACGAATGCGGAAAGAGGTCGACGTGCTGACTCTGACCGCCACACCCATTCCCCGCACCCTGTACCTGTCCCTGTCGGGGGCCAGGGACATGAACACCATTGACACACCGCCTGAGTACCGCCTGCCCGTGGTCACCAGGGTTGTAGCCTACGACGAAGCGCTGATTCGGCGGGCTATCCTGCGTGAGATGGACCGCGGTGGGCAGGTCTACTTCGTGCACAACAGGGTGCAGGGCATTCAGCAGACCGCCAGGCGACTGCGCAGACTGGTGCCCGAGGCGGACATCGTGGTCGGGCACGGCCAGATGGACGAGGGCAAGCTCGCCGAGGTGATGACCGAGTTCGCCTCAGGTGCACACGACGTCTTGGTGTGCACCTCCATCATCGAAAGCGGGATAGACATCCCCAATGCCAACACCCTCATCGTCAACCGGGCCGATCGTTTCGGGCTGGCACAGTTGTATCAGCTGCGGGGGAGAGTGGGGAGAAGCACAGTGAGGGCCTATGCTTACCTACTCCACGAGCCCGACGCACTCCTCAACGAGGACGCACGCAAGCGGCTGGAGACCATCAAGGAGGCAAGCGAGCTGGGGGCTGGCTTCCGCATCGCCATGAGAGACCTGGAGATCCGGGGCGGTGGCGACGTGCTGGGCACCCGGCAGCACGGCCATATCAGCGCCGTAGGCTTCGACCTGTACTGCCGCTTGCTGGCCAGGGCTGTCGAGGACGTGAAAGAGGCAGACCGTCAGACGACCCGTGAGTCTGGCCGATCGCGCCCAAGCCCATCCGCCGTCCTGCCAGAGGCCACCGGGCCCACCATCGGGCTGCCTCTCGACGCCCTGCTCCCCGATGACTACGTCCCGGAGGAGGATCTCAGGCTGGGTATCTACCGCCGTATGGCTGGCGTGACCACCATCGAAGAGATCGAGCGCATGAGGCGGGAACTGCAGGATCGTTTCGGGACCCTGCCCGAGCAGGCAGAGAACCTTCTCTATCTCCTGCGCCTCAAGGTCCTGGCCACGGCGGCGGGTGTCCAAGTGGTCACCACTGAGGGGAGCAGGCCCGTCATCGGCCTGGGAAGTGTGGGAGAAGTGAAGCGGCGCCGGGAGAAGGACCGCTTGCCCTCCGAGGCAAGAGTGGTGAACGATCGCTTGGTGCTATCTACCTCCCTCGAGCACGAAACCTGGCGCCTCCAGCTGGAGGAAACCCTAAGGGCCATGGCCAACTGACGCGACCCCGTGAGACCGTCGCGCGTCACGTGCGGGCGAGGGACGCTGGGTTTCCGTTGTACCCAACGTTCGGTCGTAGCCTAGACCGCAGTGTGGCCGGTCCCGTTCGCAGCCCGACGACCCTTCTCCGTCAGTGTCCAGGTATGTTCGGGCCCGCCGCTCAAGCACGAAGCCTCCAGCGAACAGGCTTTACACTCCTCACGGCAAGGCCCGGCCGCGGGCCTCAAGTATCCCAAGGTTACCAGGTGCTCCACCATCTGCCGCACCAGCGCCTGGTCAACCCCCAGCGTGCGTGCCAGGTCGCTGTAGCTCACGGCTCCGCCCTCTGCCAGGACCTCCAATAGCCTCTCCAGCATCCTTGTCTCCCCGACCGCCTAAGTGACCAGGGCAGCGACCTGGTAGACCAGGATCCCCACCCCGAAAGAGACCACCAGCAGAAACACCAGGTTGAAGAGGGTCCACCTCCAGGATCTGGTCTCATGGAGAATGGAGACCACGGTGGCCACGCAGGGGATGAACAACATCTGCACCACTAGGAAGCCTAGCGCTGCAGCCGGTGTCATGACCGCGGGCAGCGTCTGTGCCAGCCCCACCTCACTGCCAGCTCCGTACAGCACGCCGAGAGAGGCGATGGAGTTCTCTTTGGCCACGAAACTGGTGAGCAGAGCCACCATCATCTTCCAGCTCAGACCCATCAGCGAGCCAAGGGGGGCAAGCAGCCGTCCCACGCCAGCCAGGTAGCTGGTCTCTATCTCCCCTGTGGGCAGAGCAGACAGCGCCCATAACACTACCGAGACCACCAGAATCACCGTCCCCGCCCTTTTGAAGAAGGCCAGAGAGCGCTGCCAGATGAGAATGCCGATGGTACGCCAGTTGGGCAGGTGGTAGAGAGGAAGTTCCATGATGAACGCAGCTCTCTCGCCGCCGAAAGCGACCTTGTTGATCAGCACGCCAGACACCGCCAGCACCAGCAGGCTCAGCCCCACCAGACTCCAGGCGACCAGGGGGGCTGCCGCCCCGAAGAAGATGGGCGTGATGAAGGCCAGGACCATCATCCTGGCCGTGCACGGCACCAGTGGGACGAGCATGGTGGTGAGCAGACGCCCGCGTTGCGACTCAATCACTCGAGTGCCCAACACCGCCGGCACGTTGCAGCCGAAACCCAGAAACAGAGGCAAGAAGCTCTTACCGTGCAAGCCCATGAGGTGCATGAAACGGTCCATGACGTATCCTGCACGGGCCATGTAGCCAACGTCCTCCAGCAGGCCCATCATGGCGAAGAAGATGATCAGGATGGGAATGAAGGTGACCACCGTGCCCGCGCCGCCGATCACTCCGTCTACTACCAGGCTGGACAGCCAGGCGGGAGCGCCGGCCAGGGCGTTGCCTGCAAACTGTCCGCTACCCTCCACCACATAGGACTCCAGCAAGCCTTGCAGCGGAGCGCCCACCGAGTAGGTGAGGAGGAACACCAACCCCAGGATGCCGGCCAGCACCAACAACCCCCAGAGGGGATGCGTGGCCCACCGGTCCAGCCTCTCCGTGAGGGTCACCTGTCCCACGCCGGGCCGCACCAGCGCCGCACGGGTCATGCGTCCCACCCAGTCGTACCGGCCGCTGGCCACCGCCACCACCGCATCCTCGTGTTCCTTAAGGATATCGTGGACCCCCTCCCAGACGTCCTCGGGTAGGCGGTCCCGCATCATCCGCAAGATCTCGTCGTCTCCCTCGAGGAGCTTGAGCGAGACCCAGTCGGCTGGGTAGGGTTGGGGCACATACGTCGCGACCAGATCCTGGAGGTCGTCCAGCACCTTTCGGTGGTCCTCCCTGATCTCTGGCCTCTTGGGTTCGTACGAGGCCCCGTCCCGGGTCAGCTCGTCGATGGCCTCCACCAGCTCTCGGATCCCCTGGTTCCTGGTGGCTGTCATAGACACCACCGGCACACCCAGCGCCGCCTCCAGCACCTGGGGCTCGATCTTTAGCCCCTCCTGCTCCGCCACGTCCATCATGTTCATCGCCACGATGACCGGGGTTTGCAGGGACAACAACTCAGCCACCAGATAGAGGTTTCGCTCCATGGAGGAGGCGTTGATCACCGCCACCACCACGTCGGGCTTTTCTATGATGATGTGATCGCGGGCGATCACCTCCTCCGCGGAGTTGGCCGTCAGGCTGTAGGTCCCTGGGAGATCGACTATGTGCACGCTGGCCCCGTTGTGGGAGTAGGTGCCCTCTTTGCGCTCCACCGTCTTGCCCGGCCAGTTCCCCACGTGCTGGCTGAGGCCGGTCAACAAGTTGAAGACCGTTGATTTGCCCACGTTGGGCTGGCCGGCCAGCGCCACCTTGATCGTTCTCTCTTCAGTCACTGGTACAACCTTCACTCCAGGCAGTGCTCGTTGCTGACCTTCTTATCTCCTGACCCGGACCTTCATCGCCTCCCCTCGACCGAGGGCGATGCGCGTATCCCTCACTTTGACGATCAGGGGTCCCTGTCCCATGTTCTGAAGCATGGTCACCTTGGCACCGGGGGTGAAACCCAGTGCCGACAACCGACTGACCAATCCATGTCCCGCCTCGAAACCTTGTAGGGTGGCTTCCTCCCCAGCCTCGAGCTCACTGAGCCGCAACAGGTCCACTCCGGCCTCCGCCCTCCTCTCGGTGATGTCGCGCTCCTTCACGCCTGTGACCACGACCTCCTGACCACTGTCGCCGCCTGACCAGCTCCCGGTCGTTGATGGTCTCATATCTCCTTTGTGCATTCTCCGCCGTGCTTGCCACATCTCAAGTCCCGCCATCCTTTGCTTATTGCGAATAGTTACTATTACTATCTCCATTATACGTCAG
>JBAVWD010000081.1:0-2360 GCA_049697655.1 Anaerolineae bacterium
TGATCTCCCAGGCGCGGGCTGCTCGCTCCAATCGCCTCGGCCCTCCTTCAACGAGGAGCCGGTCTCCGGCCCTGATGATCTCACACGGCTCCGGATCGAGGATCTTCTTTGAATGTCGCACCACACCCAAGACTGTCAGCCCAAAGTCCCGCCGCATGCCGCTCTCCTGCAAAGTCCGACCCACCAGAGGGGATTGGTCTGGCACCTCCAGGGCATGTATGTGTTCCGGCAGGTGATAGATCTGGATGAGTTCCTCTGGCAGTCTCGTCCGCCGCAGCTTCTCCAGGGGGGGCCGATCCGGCAACAACCGCCGCCCAGCCGTAAGCATGAACAAGACTCCCACGAGGACCAGGGGCACTCCGACTAGGGTGATCTCGAAGAAGCCCAACGGGGGCAGGCCGCCCTGCGCCAGCACACCACTCACTATCAGGTTTGGAGGCGTACCGATCAAAGTGAGGGTGCCGCCCAACGTGGCACCGTATGCCAGGGGCAACAGCAACCGCGACGGAGATATCTCCGTCTGTCTGGAGATGCCCACTACCGCGGGCAGTAGCACTGCCACTGCGGCCAGGTTGTTCATCACCGCGGACAGGATCGCGACACCAAACATCAGCAAAGCTATCAGCCGGACCTCGCTCCGACCAGCGAGCCTGATCAGCAAGTCTGCCATGCGTGCTGCAAGCCCGCACTGGAACAGGGCCGCGCTGACGACGAAGATGGCGCCAACCGCAATGACCGCCGGGTTGGCAAAACCCGCGAACGACTCGGCAGGGGTCAAGAGCCCTGTGGCGACAAGGGCCAACACCACCAGCAGCGCCACCAACTCCACTGGCAGTCGCTCGCTCACGAACAGGGCGATGGCCGCGGCTACGATCGCCAGCGTCAGCGCGATCTCGACGGTCACGACTCGTGACGCCCTCCCTCCCTATTGTGATTGCTGATCACGAACTGCATTCAGAGCCAAGGACGAGCACCGGCATCTTTGCAGCGCCGGGGGCGCTATCCTTATCATCGCTCTGAGCCGCGATGGCCTAAGAACCTCAGAAGAGATTCTGCGCCGCGCTCACAATGACAGGGCAAAATCAGACAGCCGCCATATCCGAGGTAGACCTCATGGACGGCGCAGGTGGCCTGACCCTAGATTCTGTCTTGTGCAATTGCGCTGTCAATGGTAGAATGGAACTCCAGAATCGAGCCTTCGGACGTGATTCATGTTCCGTGCGTGGACGTTCCTCATAGTGGGTCTAAATCTGGGCCTGCTATTCCTGGCCCTACTGGTGGCCGGCGCGGCGAACTCGATCGGGGTGCCGTGGAGGCTCACTTTCATCGTGGTGGGAGTGATCTATCTCCTGCTAGGCTCCGCGATCATCTCTTTGGTCTGGCAGGGAGGCCGCTCAGCCCTTCTTGAGGAAGTCGGAGGGAGTCTGATCTTCGCTGGCTCCCTGTGCTTGATCGTGGCCGCTCTCCTGCCCTGGTTGGAACAGCGGGATCTCTTTCCCCTGGCTCACTGACCGCGCGGAGCAACTCCACGGACTACCGGCTAGACACTTCCGCGCCCCTCAAGCCAGGTCTCAAGTTCATCCGCCGTCACCTCGTGTTCTTGCAGCATCTGCAGCATAAGATGCGCCTGCTCAGCTTCCGTCCCAGGCCCGGCAAGATCCAGACGTGTCATAGGCTCGTAGCCCTTGTCCCGAATCCGCAGAGTAAGCAGGTCCGGTCTCGAGTAGTGGCCAATCCCGTCAAGGTAGGCCTTAGCCACCTCCCGCTCCTCCATGTCTATCTCGGCCCACACGATCGTCTCTTCCTCGAATACGGGACCGGCGACAAAGAGCCCAGCGGGACTCACCACACAGCTTCCCCCCACGGCCAGGTTGTACTTCATTTCATCGCGCAAGTCCGCGGGAATGTCGCCAGGGTCCAGGTACCAGCTTGAGCTGACCACGAATACTCCGTTCTCGATGGCGTGCTGCTTTATGGCCGACTCCAAGTCGCAGTTCTCAGCGCCGGCCTCTCCGACCTTCCCTCCCAGGTGTCCTTCAACGCGCCACCAGCCAGGCCACAGCGCGCAATGAATCTCCTCACCCTTGACGGCCAGCGCTGCTCGGAGCAAGGTCATGTGGTGCTCGTAACAGATGGCCGCTCCCAGCCTCCCGATGTCGAGCTCGAACACACGGATGTCGCTCCCATCTCCCATACCCCAGTAGAGCCTCTCCGAGTGAGTGGGCATCAACTTGCGGTGACGGCCCAGTACCTCGCCCTGGCGGCTGATCACCACCAGAGAGTTGTAGATGGTGAGGCTTCCCGGCCGCTCTGATAGCTCGTTACAGCCAATGACGCAGTGTACGTCTGACTCACGCGCC
>JBAVWD010000082.1:0-3964 GCA_049697655.1 Anaerolineae bacterium
GGTGCGGAATCGCCGGGCGATGAAAACCTTCACCAGCATGACTGCGGCCGCGAGAGTACCCAGAGCAGCGTGCAGCGGCACGCGCACTGAGTAGGCACCATAGGGCAGGTGAGTAACGCAAATGAAAGCGATGCTCAAGGTGAGAAGCAGGGCCGCGTCCCCACTCAGGCGATGCCAGATGCGCACGGTCCCCACTGGGAGGGGAAGGCGCTTGAAGCGCCCACGCAGGCGCAGGCCGCTGACCGCCTGTCCAACGGCCATGAGCAGGACCACCGTGGCGAGCACTGACTTCAGCATCAACAGCGACATTGGCATCACTCCTTCCATGATCTAGATAAAGCGCCCAGCGTATCACCGCCGCTGCACTCGACCGGACGCACAGGACCGGCGTACCCGCAGCCTGAGCTGTCAACTGGCATCGGTGCGCGTGGGGGAGTTGACGACCTCAGGGACCGCGCTCGCGCGCAAGACGAGTCGAAAGGGCCTCCCTGACCGCCTCGTGGTCGCTCCACGGGTACTCCGTGGTGCCGAAGCACATCGACTTTTCATGCCCTTTCCCGGTGACCAGCACTAGATCGCCTTCCCCGGCCGTGTCCACCGCGAACTGGATGGCCTCCGCCCGGTCGCCGATGCACCAGAAGTCCACACCCTCGCCCCGACCTGCCTTCTCGCATCCGGCAGCGATCTGCCTCATGATCTGGCCCAGATCCTCGGTGCGAGGGTCCTCGGCCGTGATCACGGTGCGGTCCGCCAGTTCCCCAGCTATCTCTCCCATCACGGGCCGTTTCTCCCGGTCGCGCAATCCCGCGCAGCCGAAGACCACGGTGATCCGGCCCCTTGCCATCCCTCGCGCTGCCCTCAGTGCACTGCGCAGCGAGTTGGGCGTGTGGGCGAAGTCGATCAGCACCTGAAAAGGCTGGCCTACGTCTACTTGCTCCATGCGGCCAGTCACCTGCTGCACCGCAGTGATACCGTGTCGGATGTCCTCCACCGCGATGCCCTGAGATAGGGCTACGGTGATCGCGGCCAGGGCGTTGTAGACGTTGAACTGGCCCGGCAACCTTGTTTCCACAGGGAACTCACCCTGCGGCGTGACGGCGGTGAATCGCGCCCCGGACGCGGAGACACGGACTTCCACCGCCCTGACGTCCGCTAAAGAATCAACTCCATAGGTCAACTGTTCGTCGGCCGGGATGTACCGCAGGTATTCGAAGCTGAAAGGATCGTCCACGTTGAGCACGGCAACCTTGGGCACCCCGGGCTTGCGAAACGAACCGGCCAGGCTGCGAAAGAGCCCCGCCTTCGCTTCGCGGTACTCCTCGAAGGTGCCGTGGAAGTCAAGGTGTTCGCGGGTGATGTTGGTCACTACCGCCACGTCGAAATCGCAGGCCGTGACCCGGTGCTGGGCCAACCCATGGGATGTGGTCTCCAGCACGGCGTATTCGGCTCCCGCCTTCACCATCTGAGCCAGGTATCCCTGGATCTCCAGGGCGTCTGGCGTTGTGGTATGGAGCCCGGTATCGTACTGCTCCTCGCCGATGACGGCGTTCACGCTGCTGATCAACCCCGCCGCGTGACCGGCGGCTTTGAGCACCGACCAGATGAGGTTTACGGTGGTGGTCTTGCCATCGGTCCCTGTAACGCCGATCACGCGCAGTTTTCTGCTGGGAACACCATGGAAGGCCGCGGCGAGACGAGCCAGCGCCTCCCTCCCGTCAGGAACGAGGACCGTGGGGACGGGCCAGCTCTCGCCCAAGGGGGAGGTCAGGTACCGCTCGTCCTCCACCACCAGGGCCACCGCCCCGGCCTCGATGGCCAAAGGTATGTACCGGTGGCCATCCGCCTCCACGCCCTTGTAGGCTACGAAGAGGTCCCCACGCTTCACCTGGCGGGAGTCACAAGCCAGGCCCTCCACCCTAAGCTCGGGCAGGCTGGAGTCGACTTCGGTAGACAGAGCAGAGAGAAGCTCCTGGAGCTGCATCCTCACTCCTGTAGCTTTGACAATCTGTCTCAGTGCGTACGGGCCTCAGAAACGGAACCAGGAAGATTGTAGCAGAACTCTCGGAGCCTGCCCATGGGCATTGTGAAGGGGCAGCACAAGCGCGCCCGGCATCACCGGGCGGTTATCCTGTCTCGCCCCATCGCCATAGCGTGGGCCCCGAGGCGATGGGACACCGCTCACCAAGATCAGTAGCGAAGGGTCAGGGGAAGGTAAGTCTCGATGTCGAGATCGAACCAGCCCAGCATCAGTTGCTGCCGGTCCTCGGCCCCCTTGGAGTCGCGAAGGATGAGAGTAATCTCGTCATACCCGGTGTAACTGGTAGGCGATGGCTGGAAGAGAAGCACGTCATTTGAGGATCCCTGGCCATCGACCGTGCAATGGTGCGCTCCCTGCACATACCACTTCAGATCGATCGGGATATCCTCTCGGTCGTTCTCATAGGGGGTCAGGTCCATCATAATCGTGCCGCCTATCGTGGGACTGTACCGATCAGGCACGTGGGGGTCGATCCAGGGCCGACGGTCGTCCTCCATCCACCAGGCCTCCCAGGCGTACTTGCGCACGAACTCGTAAGAGAGCCAGGCGTAGCCATAGCAGCCCCAGCTCGAGCCGTAGGAGTTCACGATCTTGAAAGCCCCCACACCAGCCCAGGTGTCATTGTAGCCCACCACGGCCACCGCGTGACGGCCTCGGTAGGAACTGGGGTTGGCGGGCGGCCCGACCACTTGATTGCATTGATAGTAGTCGAACTCGGAGTAGACAGGGAAAGCCAGTACAAAGGGATCGTTATTCGCCAGCCGCTGTTTGAGGGGCGTCAGATAGTGGGTCTGCTCTGGACCGGTAGGGGGGCCGGTGCTGATGAAGAAGGCCCCGTAGTATGTACCCCTGTACTCCAGCGCTGCATCCTGCTGCTCGGGGGTCGGTTGGATATTGCAGTTGGAGGGGTTCCACGTAAACTCACTCCATGGCACGTCTCCCTCATTGACGATCAAGTTCAGGGCGTCGGGTATCTGGGCGCCGTCGTCGCACTCCGGATCCGCCGTGATCTGGTTGTAGACGAAGCTGGGGCTGAAGATGTGATCGTAGTTCGGCACGCCGTTTCTGAGGTTCCACCCGTAGTCGAGCCACTCCTGATAGGTCTTGTAGTAGTAGCTGGCGGCCCAGCCGGTACAGGTATTGGTCTGCCCCTGGTTTCCGACGGGAGGTATACCCTGTCCGGAAGGCTGGCCTTGGAGCAGCGCTGAAGGGCCCGTCAGATCGACGCTGTCGGGCAGCTCTGCTACAGAGGCCAACCCTTGAGGCATCCGCTGCAGGCTCAGCTTGTCCGGACTGGAGGGGATCATTCCCAGGCCGCCCACCTCTGCATCCGTGCCGTCCGACGAAGAGAGGCCGGATTGATTCTGAGACGAGGGCACGAGCGGGTTATCTTCACCCGCGGTGGAAGGCAGGGCAGGTCTCAGAAGCAGACCTGCCAGGAGTGAGGCCAATACGATCACCGGTGTTGCAGTTCGAAGACGCCTGAATAACCCGTCCCTGGGCATGATCCCCACTTTGCAGCTGGTTATCTACTTCAAGTATACCAGACCGGGCCAGGGCGACAAGTGCCCTCTCGCCCGCCCATCGTACAACCCAGGGCCTGTGGCGGCGACACGATCTTGCCGCGAGGCACGTGTGAGTGGACGCGAACCTCTTTTCACCCCAGGTCCTGCGGATCAGAATCCTCCCCTGCGTCGTCCCCGGCCTCTCCCTCACCTTCACAGGCCTTGCGCAGGCTTTGCACCACGGCCCCCATTTGCGCCAACCCGGCCATGGCCTCCAACACCGCTGCCAATTCATCCAGAGGCGGCAGTTCCTCCGTGGCCCCATGCACCCCAGGCAGGTTTTCCTCCATGCCGTCGGCCAGCTCCTCGAAGCCGCCTGCCTGCGCTCTGGACTTCTTGTCCTGGAGTACGCCCCCTCCGC
>JBAVWD010000083.1:0-2796 GCA_049697655.1 Anaerolineae bacterium
CGCTCGGATATTCTGTCTAGAGCATCCACGATGGCAGGACCCACGCCTGGTATCCGCTCGACGAGGGAACTGAAAAAGCTGCCCACAGCATCGCTCAGTGGACTGACGACCTCCTGTACCTCCGCCATCAGTTCCTGAAGCTGCGTCACCCGGTTCTCCAGGCTCGTGAACAGACCCTCCACCGCGGCCAGCCCTCGACGAATGGCAGGAAAGGATCGTTCGAAAGCTGACACCCCTGCGTCCACCAGTGCCACGCCGTTCTCGAGGACGGTGACACCCTTCTCCACGACCTCCACCGAGGCAGACAGGATGACGACCCCGCTACTCAGAAGGGCGTCTACCCCCACCTGCTCCAGGTTCTCGTAGAGCGAGAGTAGCCCCCGCATCTTTATCAACTCGGCTTCGCTCTCCAGATGGGCTACCGCCTGGCCGGCCCTGGTGCCTAAAGAACCTGCCACCAGGCCCGTAGCCAGGTTGGTGGAGAGGAGAGTGGCGCCTCCAGCAGCCACGCCCGCCACAAACTGCCGCCGGCTGATCCCTTCGCTGAACAGGACCGCCTTCTCCACAGTCCCTTCATCGGGCTGGTCCAGCAACTTGGAGACCCTCTTCAGCGTATCCCTATCGCAGGAATCCAGGCGTGCCAGGATCCGGCCTCTCAATTCCCTGCGTCCATCATCCTCCATCGTCCCCTCCATAACCCTGCCCCACCTGCGGCAGGAAGGCTACAGTCTGCCATTACGCTTTCGCCCCAACCTCCAGGCGTCCATCCGGGCGCTCCCTGAGCCGCCGCGAAGGCTCGAGGCCCGACCTCGCATCCAGTGCAGCACCACTCCGATCCGACAAACGAGCGCCTACCCCACACCGCGCCGACTCCAGGGGAACACATGCTCATCGAAGACGAACCGTGTGTACCAGAAGGTCCCAGCCGTGCCTCCTGTCGGCGGCATGGAGAAGAAGGCAGACACGTCCCGCAGATCGACCACACCGTCGCCGTTGGAGTCGTCCTCGATCCGGCTGAAGATGATCTCGGACCCGCCAATGTCCCAGTGAGGGGCCACGCTGAGCCCTGGCCCGTTGGTGAGCCTTGCTCCTTCGGTACCGTCGGCATTCATAACATACAGCTCCCGGACCCCGTCCCGAAGCGATTCGAAAGCGATGAGGCCGCCGTCGGGAGACCAGGAAGGAGCGTGATCGTCTGCCTCATGGCGAGTGAGATTGACCTGGTTCGACCCGTCAGCGTCCATGACATAGATCTCGCTGTTCCCGTCCCGCAGACTCTCGAAGGCGATGCGCGTCCCATCCGGAGACCAAACGGGAGCCAAGTCAGCCGCAGGGTGATTCGTCAGCCGGATATCTCGTCCCTCCTCGTCCAGCAGCCAGACATCGAGGTTGCCCGTTGTTTCGGACACATACACAAAGCGCGCCACCATGGATCGCGGGATGGAAGGAGCTCGCCCCGGATCGATGGACGTGTACTCTCCCTGCCAGACCTCCACCTCGCTGTCTTGGGCCGTGACCTTCGCCATCCCTTGGGAGACTTCGACCACCGTTGCCCCGTTCTGGGACACGTTGACAGAGTACCGGCCTGGAACAAGCGTCACCGCCGCCGCGGGAGTAAGCACCTCGTACCGGCTCTCCGGGTCCAGCGATCCACTTACCTGGTGCCAGGTCTGGCCGCGCTGAACCAACACCGATAAGTCAGAGTCGCCCTTCGCCTCTCCTGGCAGCTGCCTGAGGAGAACCACACCCCCTGACTCCAGGATCGCAGACACCGAGGGCGACAAGACCAGATGTATGCGGCACCCCGTCTCAGTCCTGATCTCGCTCCCACTGGGGACCTCGGAGGTGGAAGGGGCAGAAAGGTGGCGTGTGGCACCGCAGCGTACTACCGTGACCTCCCCCTGCTCTACCAGGAGAGTCGCAGTCCCCACCTGTTCGAGCTGCCACCAGTACCGCGCACCCCAGGCGGCACCAGCCACCATCACTACTCCCAAAGTCGCGAAGATCGCCTTCCTCAACACAGCAGGCCCATTATAGCACACGGCCATGGGGACCTGCTAGAGATGCCCGGTCGCTGGCGATCCGCTCGGTCACGGCCATCTGGCATGCGGTCCCCCTGCGATCCCTGGCCGGCGCGGACGCGGCTGCATCCGAAGAACCGACGGCGATCTCTGTCGGCAAGCCGAGGTCCCCAACGACTTCTCTCCTCCGGCCAAGGCAGATATGACTTGGTGGCTACTGCCTCCTGATGGAGAGCTTCCTGCGGGCTCAGTTCCCGGATTCTCACTCCCCCGCATTTAAGAGGATTTTAAGGCCGCCTTTATGGACGTTTAATCCGCAGACGGTAGAATGATATTCGAGAATCGAGAACGAGGGCTCCAGTTCACGCGGCGGCACCCTTACGCATGGCAAGCTGGTCGCGAATCGGCGGTAGCGCACTTCGACCTTGTGGAAGACAAATAGGCTCAGGACTGTGTGAGCCACGCCAACGGTCATATCAGCAACAGAGTGTGGCACGGTCTGCACAACTACATCGTCTGTCACCGAGGGGAAGGCATGGACAGTATCAGATTGTGGCTCCACATAGACGGCTGCCGCTGGCAGGAGCACACGCTCCTGATCCAAGCTGAGACAGCTGCTGACCGGGCTTGCGCCTTCCCTGATCCTTACTCAAATCGCCCCGGAGCCATGGAGCAATTGTGCTGCGTGGTCACAACGGACGATAGGGATGGGAGTCTCGGAGCTTGCTGGTCGCCTATCACACTCGAGAGCTTCGGCTTCTCGCCGCACCTGGAC
>JBAVWD010000084.1:0-1874 GCA_049697655.1 Anaerolineae bacterium
CCATTGAGACACGCAGGCGAGTATGGTACAACGCCAATCTGAGCGCCCTGCACAGCATGGTGCCCGGTCTCATAGCCGTGGTGATGTGTATGCCCGCTTTTTCCATAGCCACGTCGTTGACCCGGGAGAAAGAGGTCGGGACCATCGAGGGTCTCTTCGCCACACCTTTAGGTGGCGCCGATCTGCTGCTCGGGAAGCTGGCAGCTTACCTGCTGTGTGGTGTCGTTAGTGCCGTGCCAGTGATGCTGGTGGCGACGCTGTGGTTCGGGGTACCGTTCCGTGGAAGTATCCTGCTCTTCCTCTTGCTGACCGCCGATTTCCTATTGGGAGCGCTCTGCCTCAGCCTTTTCCTGGCCAACTTCTTGTCCAGTCAACAGGCAGCCATGGTGGTCCTGTTCCTGGTGCTCTTCATACCATCCATGTTCCTGTCCGGCCTGATAGACCCGGTGGACAGGACTTCTCTCACCGCCCAGCTTCAGGCCAACTTCCTACCCACCACCCACTACATCACCATATCCAGGGGTGTCTTCCTCAAGGGTGTAGGTTTGCGTGCGCTCTGGACTCCGGCGGTGATTCTGGCCACCATGGGCATGGGCTACTTTCTCCTCACGGTCAGACTCTTCAAGAAGAGGTTCGGCTGACAAGTATGTGGCGTCGCATCGTCAACCTAGTCGTTAAGGACTTACAGCAGTTCCTCAGGGACAGGGTCCTGCTCATCTTTGTCCTGGTGGGCCCCACATTCCAGCTACTGATGATGGGCCAGGCCACTGCTTCAGACATCAAGCACCTGCCCACGGCCATCGTGGACGGGGATCGCACCAGCGACAGTAGGGCACTCATAGTGGCCCTGGACAATCTCGACGCACTGGATGTGACGCACTACCTGGAGGGAGAACCGGAAGCCGGCCCCCTCCTGGATAGAGGAGAGATCAGCATTGCCGTGGTCATCCCTTCGGGTTTCGCGGCCTCTCTGGACTCTCCCTCCGAAAGGACAACCGTCCAAATACTGGTGGACGGATCCCACATCCTCGGTGCCTACGCGGCCCTCAGTGCCGCCGAGGGTGCCATCGCCAGGATGGGAGGCGACGTAGCGTTAGAGCGCCTACAGTCCAGCGGGACCAGCGCCCCGCGAGTCCCGACACTGGATCTGAGGACTACTGCGCGCTTCAATGAGGAGATGAATCATAGCTACTATCTGCTGCCCTCACAGTTGAGCCTCATCGTTCTCATCGTCACCCTTCTCGTCTCGTCGGTGGGTATCGTAAGAGAGCGTGAAACGGGGACTTTGGAGCAGTTGATGGTCACCCCCGTGAGGCGAGTCGAACTGATCGTGGCCAAGGCCACTCTACCCACCATCGTGGCCTTCGTGGATTTCGTGGCCATGCTGGCCATGACCGTCCTGGTCTTTGGGCTTCCCATCCGAGGATCGATCGCTCTGCTGCTGGCCGTGACTCTGGTCTTCATCATGGTACAGCAGACCTGGGGGCTGGTGATCTCGGCCGTGTCCGCCACGCAGCAGCAGGCTGTTCTTCTGATCTTCATGATGGGCATCCTCAGTGTGGCCTTCTCTGGCTATCTGGTGTCCGTGCAGAACATGCCCATGGTCATGCAGTGGGTGTCCAAGCTCTTTCCCATCAGCCACTACCTGAGTATGCTGCGCGCCATCATGCTCAAAGGAGCCAACATCACGCATATCGGCCCTCAGTTATCGGCTCTGGCGCTGCTGGGCATCGCCAATTTGGTGATCAGTGTGCGCAGCTTTCGCAAACAACTGGAGTGATATGTCGTGCAGTTCGAGGTGCGGTGAATGTCCCAGAGCAACGATTTCGTCATAGAGACCCACGGGCTAACCCGACATTTCAAGAAAGTCGTGG
>JBAVWD010000085.1:0-2988 GCA_049697655.1 Anaerolineae bacterium
TTCGCGGGTGAGCAAGCGACCCTGGAGGTAGACTTTGGTGCCATCGACACCCTCCTGCAGAGCAGGTAGATCGATCGTGCGGTCCACCCATCCGCCATCTGAGTCTGCCAGGACTCGCCCGTCGCTGCTGACTATCAGCAGGCGGGTGTTGTCGGCGGTGGCTCTGGCCGCGAGAGCGTCTAAGGTCTCCGCCGGCGACAGGCCCTGGCTGCGCAAACTGAGCACACGTAGCGCTGTGGGGAGGGCCTTCTCGGCGAGCCTCAGATAGGTGAGGCGAGTCACTTGCGGCACCAGGAGGAGGGTGAGCATGACGCCGGTGACGGCCAGGCAGATGACAATGATGAGGATGTAGGACGCGAGGAGCCTGGAACGCAGAGTGGTGGGCATTGATGTCTAGACCGCCAGCTTGTATCCCACGCCGCGCACCGTCTCTATCTCTACAGAGCCCCCGCTCAGCTTCTTGCGCAGGTGGGCGACGTGGACGTCGACGGTGCGCGTCTCGCCATAGAAGTCATATCCCCAGACTAGGTCGAGCAACTGCTCGCGCGTCAGCACCTGTCCGCGGTGCTGAGCCAGGGTATACAGCAGATCAAACTCCTTGGTGCGCAACTGCAGCGGATGGCCACCCAGCGTAACCTCTCGACTGGACGGGTCTATGGTCAAGTCGCCCACATGAAGTACCGTACCGGGCTGAATACTCCTCTCGTAGCGTCGAAGGATGGCCTTGACCCGCGCCACCAGCTCGCGAGGATTGAAGGGTTTGGTGAGGTAGTCGTCTGCTCCCAGCTCGAGTCCCACGATCTTGTCTACATCGTCGCTCCGAGCGGTCAGCATGATGATGGGTACGTCGGAGCTCTCTCTGGCGCGCCGGCAGACTTCCCAGCCATCGATCTCTGGCAACATAAGGTCCAGCACTACCACCGCGGGTTTGAGGTCCCTTATCTGTCGCAGGGCCTCAGCTCCGTCGAGGGCTTGTTTCACGGTGAAGCCGTCCTGCTCCAGATACATCCGTGCCAGGTCGATGATGTGCTGCTCATCATCGACCACCAGGACTGTCTGTTTGCCCATCTCTGACCCCACCTCGCACGCCGGGCCTGTCGCTTCCGCCCTTGGCACACGGTCAGCCAAGGATGCGGCGAACGGCTGATCGTAACTCCTCCGTGGCGAAAGGCCTGCGGAGACATCTGCCCTCCCGGCTGGCGACGAAAGGCTCGAGACTGGGGCTGAGTACGTCTCCTGCGATGAAGATGATGCGTTCGGCGAGCGCAGGATCCAGGGACGCGATCGCTTGCTCCCAAGCTGGTCCTTCCATGCCGGGCATCATTATGTCCGAGATGATCACGTCGTACCTGTCGCGCTGGAGCCTGCGCAGGGCCGAGTTGGCGGCAGCGATGACGTCCACGTGGTATCCACTTCCTGTCAATGCCCTGGCCAGGAGATCGACCATGCCCTGTTCACCACCAACGATCAGGATCCTCTTCTTGTCCCTGGTTGTGTCTTCCGTATCCTTGTCAGAGGATGGCGTACTCAGCTCTTCTGGCCAGCTTATCACCGGCAACTCGATGACGAATACCGCCCCTCCCCCAGGATCGCTCTCCGCCCAAATGCGGCCTCCGTGCTCTTGGATGATGCCGTGAGAAACCGATAGACCGAGCCCTGTGCCCATTCCCACGTCCTTGGTGGTGAAGAAAGGGTCGAAGATCCTTGTCAGTACCTGCGGGGGAATGCCTGGACCTGTGTCGCTGAAGGTGACACGGATAGTATCCTCGCCGATGCACTCACTTCGCACAGTCAATACGCCTGGCCCTCCCTGTTGAGACATGGCCTGGTAGGCGTTGTTAACGATGTTGAGGAAGACCTGCTGGAGTTGATAGCCATCGGCCATAGTCCAAGGCAGGTTCTCTTGGAGTTCCGTGACTATCTCTATGTTGTACACCGTGAGTTCGTAAGATCTCAAGGCCAGGGTGCGCTCAATGGCCTCATTGACATCTGTGGGGCTGCGCTGTGGTTCTTTCTGGCGAGCGAAGGTGAGCAGGTCCTGCACGATCCGTTGTGCCCGCAGGGCGTCGTCGTAGATCTTCTGCAAATCGGCCTTGACACTCTCGTCCAAATCGCCAGCTTGGAGGAGTTGCGTGTAGCCCATCACGGTGGTCAAGGGGTTGTTGAGTTCGTGAGCCACGCCAGAGATCATCTGACCGATGGCGGAGAGTTTGGCGGACTGCACCAACTGCTCCTGGAGCTGCATTTGTTCGGACACATCCCTGGCCACACCTCCGTAGCTGATGGGCCTGCCGTGCTCGTCCCACATCGGTCTGATGCTGACCTCTATGTGGAAGACGGATCCATCTTTGCGAAGGGCGTGATGCCTGATGGCGTACTCCTGTCTGGCCTCCTCTGTCATCTGGCGGACACGGTTCTTCAAGTCCTCCACATCATCGGGATGGACGAGGAAGTCGTACGGAGTGTGCCCGAGCAGTTCTTCGGGCGAGTAGCCAGTGAGGCTCTTCACCTGTGGGCTCCAGTAGGTGTAGCGGGCCTTGGCATCGGCCTCCCAGATGGCGTCTGGCACGTTCTCTACGTAGGCCCGGTAGCGCTCTTCGGATTCTCTCAAACGTTCGTAGAGCCGAGCGTTGCCCATAGCGACAGCAGCGTGTTCTGCGAGATGCTGCACAAAGTCTGCGTGTTCCTGGGTGAAGCCTCCTCGCTTCGGACTCTCCAGCACAATCACGCCAGCCACGGCATTTTCGATCACGATGGGGACGGTGAGTTGAGATTGCGTACTGGGGACAACGTCCATGTAGTCCGGATCTTTGCTGACATCGTCGATCAGGGCGAGTTGCCCGCTTCTGGCGACCCTTCCTATAATGCCTCGCTGCAAACTGTCGAACTCCGGGTACTGGGCCGCGGCCTGGGGCGGATATCCTCGATGGGCGAGCCAGATGAGGTGGGACCGATCCTCAGCTACCAGATCGATGGAACCTGCAGAGG
>JBAVWD010000086.1:0-2998 GCA_049697655.1 Anaerolineae bacterium
GCCGCATTCAGGCCTCGGAGTGGATCTACCGCAACCTGCCACCCGGCTCGACTTTGGCGCTGGAACACTGGGATGACGACCTGCCCTTGAGCCGGACGGTGGATGGGCAGCCCCGCAACATCGGCGAGTACCTCACGCTGAAGATGAACCTCTACGAGTGGGACGACGGGGAGAAGTTCCAGCACATCGTCACCAACTTGCAGCAGAGCGACTACGTCATCCTCTCCAGCAACCGGCTGTATGGCTCCATCCCTCGTCTGCCCTGGCGGTACCCCATCACCACGCGCTACTATGAACTCCTCTTTGAGGAACGGTTGGGTTTCGAACTCCTGGGCACCTTCACCTCCTATCCCAGCCTCCTGGGTTTCTCCATAGACGACGATGCTGCGGATGAGAGCTTCACCGTCTACGACCATCCGAAGGTCCTCATCTTCGGCAAGACCAGGCAGCTTGACGGAGAGGAGTTCAGAGCTTTGTTCGGAGAGGCCTTGGACATTGAGCCCAGGCTGACACCCTCCGAACCGGTCCCCTCAACCTCGAGCCGCTCGGGCAAGAGCCTGCTCCTGGACGGGCCGGTCGATGAACTGCCCGTCATCGACGAGTGGGGCTGGAACCCTCTGTCCAACGCCCATCCGCTGCTCTCCGTGATATCTTGGTGGCTGGCCATACAGGTTCTGGGCCTGCTGGCGCTGCCCCTGACCACGGTGGTCTTCCATCGCCTGGCGGACCGTGGCTACGTCCTCTCCAAAACTATGGGCCTGCTGGTGGTGGCGTTTCTGGTGTGGGTGGCGGCCAGCTATCGCCTGCTGACCAATAGCCTGCCGACCGTCCTTGCTGCCTGCTGCGTTCTGGGCGTGGTCTCTCTGTTCTTGTTCAGGAGCAGAAGGGGCGAGATGCTCAAGCTGTGGCGGGAGCGCCGGCAACTCATCCTACTCAGCGAGGGGCTGTTCACGGCAGCCTATCTTTTCTTCGTGGGCATTCGTCTGCTCAACCCCGACCTGTGGCATCCGTGGAATGGCGGCGAGAAGAGTATGGAGTTCGCTTTCCTCAATGCCATCACCAGGAGCGCCTACTTCCCGCCCTACGACCCCTACTATGCGGGCGGCTACATCAACTACTACTACTACGGCCTGCACCTGGTGAGCATCCTCATCAAGCTCACGGGCATCGTTCCCGCGGTGGCCTTCAATCTGGCCGTGCCCTCCCTCTTCGCCCTGACCGCGGCCAACGCCTTCTCCGTGGGCTACAACCTGACCCGAAGACGACTGTCGGGTCTGTTGTCCATGACCTTTGTGGTGCTCATCGCCAACCTGGATGGTATGGTGCAGCTTGTGGAGGGCTTGGGGGAAGCCGGGGGATGGAGTTTCGAGAGCCGCATCCCGGGTGTTGAGGGCCTGGTGAGAGCGGTGCCTGGTTTGGCGCGCGTGATGCTGGGCCGGGCCCACCTGAGCCAATTCGACTACTGGCGCAGCTCGAGAGTCATCCCGCAGACGATCAACGAATTCCCCTATTGGAGTTACCTCTTTGCTGATCTACACCCTCACATGATCGGCATCCCCGTGACCATCTTCCTGCTGGCTCTGGTCCTCAACTTCGCGCTGGCGGCGAAGGGCGCGACTTCGGAAAGTGATGAGGAAGCCTCTCTATGGCCTCGAAGCGGGCGGGAGGCCCTCCACAGAGCCTGGTGCTTTCTCGTGCGCACGGCAGGGGAACCACAACTGTGGAGTTGGGAGAACGTGGCCGGGGCGCTGGTGTTAGTGGTGACGCTGGGCGCGGTGGCGGTGATCAACACCTGGGATATGCCCGCCTATCTGATCCTGGTGCTGGCCGCACTCCTGCTGGGGCTCGGGGGCTTCTGGAGATGGCGAAGGGCGCTGGTGGCAGTGGCCCTCTTCGCCCTGGTGGCTGGCCTGAGCCTGGTCTTCTATCTGCCGTTCTTCACCCACTACCAGGCTCTCTATGTAGGTCTTGGTGTGGTGCGTGCGCCCACTGATGTGGAGCAGTTCCTGACCATCTGGGCGTTTTTCCTCTTACTGGGGGTGAGTCTCCTGTGGTCGAAGGTGGTATGGGATCGTCACCGGGACGTGCCGCTGCGTGGTCTGGGCGTGCTACTGCGCCGAGGCATGCGGCTGCCCCGGCTGCTGGACTTATGCCAGGCCTTGGTGCGAAGACGCGGGGCCGGCTATGTGGCTGAACTGGTGCTGTTGGGCGCCCTGGCGCTTCTGTGTGCGGCTCTGCTCCTCTATAGAATGTGGGTGCTGGCCCTGCTCTCTCCTCTCGTCGTTCTGTTCGGACTGTTGGTCCTGCGGCGCAAAGCCACAGTGGAGGACAACTTCGTCGCCTTGCTCGTTTTCCTGGCCTTGGGCATCCTTCTGGGCTGCGAACTGGTGTTTTTGAAGGACTTCCTGCAAGGCGGAGAGTACTACCGCATGAACACCATCTTCAAGTTCTACACCCAGGCCTGGGTGCTGCTGGCCCTGGCGACGGGCGCCAGCCTGCCTGCTATGTGGAGTCGGTTCTCTGGGGTCAGGCGTGCCCCTTTGCGCCACGCCTGGCAAGCCCTCTGCCTGCTGCTGTTTGTTTCGAGCACGGTTTTCTTCTTCCTGGGCACGTGGCAGCGAGTGAACGACCGCTTCCCGGGTCCCAGGCCTCCCTTGGGCACACTGGACGGCTCGGCTTTCATGACCGTGGGGTCCTACACCTGGCCGGACGAAAACAACTCCATGCAACTGGCATACGATCACCAGGCCATAAGTTGGTTCCTGCAGAATGTGAGGGGCACGCCCGTGGTGGCCGAGGCTCCACTGGCCTACTATCGCGAGTTCGGGCTGAAGGTGGCGAGCTATACCGGGCTGCCCACCCTCCTGGGTGCCCATCAGAACGAACAACGGTATGATTGGCAGGTGGGGCCGCGCTCGGACGAAGCCAACGCGCTCTACCAGAGCACAGACCTTGACGAGGCGCGGGAACTGATCTCCACATTGAACGTCAGATACAT
>JBAVWD010000087.1:0-10171 GCA_049697655.1 Anaerolineae bacterium
TGTCGCCCTTCACTTCCGCGGGCAACATCGCTGAGGTGGACGTGCTGTGCCGGTGGCTGATGAAACAGCCGGAAGTGGCCCACAAGCTGTTACGCAAAGTCAACGACTTCAACAAGAAGGTCATAGACTACTTTGTGGAAAAGTTCCCGGGCCATCCCATGATGGGGTTCACCGGCGAGCCTACGGGGGCGAATCAGATCATCTCCCCCAAGCAGTTCGAGGAGTTTGTGCTTCCATACTATCAGGAACTTCATCAGGACCTCTTGGACCGCGGAATCAGGCATATTTTCTGCCACATCTGCGGCGAGCAGAACCTGAATCTGAAGTACTGGGCGCAGGTACCCTTTGGAGA
This sequence comes from Anaerolineae bacterium, assembly GCA_049697655.1. Taxonomy (GTDB): domain Bacteria; phylum Chloroflexota; class Anaerolineae; order UBA7937; family B3-Chlor; genus JAUVXJ01. Next base: position 353 of record JBAVWD010000087.1, read on the forward strand.
CCCCGGTATTGTCAGCTTCGGCCATGAGGTGGATCTTGAGAAGGCCAAGGAAGTTTTCGGCGACAAGCACGCCATCGCTGGCAACATTGAGCCCCAGGTTATCCAGAACCGGCCCTGGCAAGAAGTGTATGAGCTGTGCAGGATTGCCATCGAGAAGGCCAAGGACTGCCCGAGTGGCTACCTTCTCATGGCCGGCTGCGAGGTGCCGGTCCAGGCGCCGCCGTACAACATCTTCGCGATGAAGAAGGCGGTGATGGAGCACGGTTTCTACGACTAGTGTCTTTGATCGGCTCGGACCCGGCCAGCGCGCCGGGCCCGAGCCTCGTAGAGGCAGTTTTCGCTGAGCCCGAGGCCGGTCGAAGCGCGAAGCAGGAATAACTATGCAGTCCATGTTTGTGGTCGCCCTCAGCCAGCGGTCGTCTCGCATCTCTACCTGGGATGGAGGAGCGTGAGGTTTGTCGGTCGCCGCACGTCTCGAGACAGGGTGCCCTAGGTGGCAGAATAGGAGGGCTCAACATGAAGATCTCCGGTGAGAAGCGCAGGAAACAGATCCTTGAGGCTGCGCGGGCCGTGTGTGCGGAGAAGGGATTCGCTGGTACGACGCTGGACGACATCGCTGATGAGGCTGGCATCAGTCGGGCGCTGGTGGTTCAGCACTTCGGGAGCAAAGAGGGAGTGTATGAGGCCTTGTCCGAAGTGGCAGCCCGCGCTCATCCGTTGGAAACAGACGCCGAGGTCAAGCGGTGTATAAACAGAAAGGATGACTTCGGTGTCTTCCGCGCCTGCGCCGAACACGTCTTCGAGAACAATGCCCGCGATGCGGAACGAAGCAACCTGCGTTTGACGATCTTCAGCATGCTGGAGAATCCCGATCTGTTCCGACGGTTCTCCGGGACCCGGGATGGCGCCTGGGAGGGAGTGATCTCGTATATCGAGGCTAGGCAGGAGGAAGGGGCTTTCGGTCCGGTGGATGCGCGGCACCTGGTGGAGGGTTTCAGAAGCTGCGTTGTACACATGGCGGGCGAGGTGATGCACAAGGAGCAGCCCCCAAACAGGAAATCGTTCTATGACGTCGTCGACACCATGATCCGTGTGATCTTGGCGGGGCTTGGAGCGTAGCGCTCGAGGGTAGAAGTGACCAGCCTTGAGCAAGGTATGGAGATGAGAGGTGAACAGACGGACACAGGAAGCGGGAGTGGCGCTCACCTGGAGGGAGTGCTAGATCCGCACCTGGTTCTCGAGGAGATGGGCGTCGTGCCAGGGGCTGTAGTGCTGGACGCAGGATGCGGAGAAGGGAGATTCTCGATTCCTGCCGCACTGATGGTGGGGGAAAAGGGCATGGTGTACGCCCTCGACACGTCAGAGGAGCGGATAGAATCTGTCCGTCGCGCTGCCCGGGACCGCGATCTGGGACAGATCGAGGCGTTCGTCGCTGACGCGACGGAGCGGATTCCGCTTCCCGCTGACTCGGTGGACGTATGCCTGATGGCCAACGTATTTCACGACCTAGTGGAAGACGGGGCTGTCAAGGGAAATCTGTCGGAGGTCAGGCGAGTCCTGAAACCGGGCGGTGTGCTAGGCATAGTAGATTTCAAGAAGAACGTACAGAGGCCGCCGGGTCCTCCCCTGTCACGAAGGCTCGACCCCGACGAGGTCGAGCGTGTCGTGAGGCATTATGGGTTGCATAGGGAGAGGGGCACCGAGATAGGGCCTTATCACTACTTGATTCTGTTCACTATGTGTGATACCGCGTCGTAGTGGCGCCGGAGCCGTCTCACCAAGAGGGCGCGGGGGAGGTCGAACATGCCGGTCTACGAGTACCACTGCGAGTCTTGCGACCACCGCTACAGTGCACTGGTCAGTATCAAGGACAGTGAAGAGCTTCCGAAATGCCCTCGTTGTGGGGCTGAGGACGTGCACAAGCTCGTTTCGTCAGTATCAGTCGTGCGCTCTGAGGCGCAGAAGGACGGCGACCGCTCGAAATCACTGACACAGATCGATCCTAAGAAGCCTCAGGAGGTGGCGAAGTACTTCAGGGACCACGGGTCTCGCTTTGGGGAGGATGACTTCCGGGGCACAAAAGAGTGGCACGATGCCGTTGATCGCGTGGCAGAAGGTGGGCCCACACTGGATGAGTAGTCCGTGTGGCTGCCGACGATGGCCCACACCAGAGCGGAGGTGATATTGACAAGGGTGGTTGTCAATGCCGGTATCTGTGGCTTCACTACTACCGTGGAGGTGGCCAGGACAGCAAGGCGTAGAGTCAAGATCGTCCTGGCCAGCGATTGTGAGGCCGTGGCTGGCATGAACGGTGAGTTGGAGGATGTGGGTTGGCTGGAGGCCTTGGGCCCGCCAAAAGGTTCGGCTGTTTGGGACTGCGCCTGCCAACATCTCAAGCACCCCTGCTGTCCGGTGCCCATTGGTATTCTCAAGGCCGTGGAGGTGGAACTCGATGTAGCCTTACCGAAGGATGTCGTGATCCACTTCGAGGAAACGGATGAGTAGTGAATCGCAACACCGCATAATGGAGGCAATTGAAGAGGACAGACAGTCATGAGCAAGAAGAAGCACGAAGAGCATCTGGTCATCTTCCAGCCCTCGGGCAGCAGGGGACGCGTCGCGGACGGAACGACCATCGTAGACGCCTCGCGAAAGCTCGGCGTCGAATTGGAGAGTGTGTGTGGGGGACAGGCCACCTGCGGCAAGTGTAAGGTCAGAATCGAGGAAGGGTTCTTCGAGAGGTTCGGCATTGAGTCCAGTATGGATCATCTCTCCCCCATCGAGGAGCGAGAGAAGGATTTCTTCGAGAAGCACACCGAACTGAAAGGCTATCGTCTCTCCTGCGTCACGGAGATACACGGCGACGTTCTGGTCTTTGTCCCCGAGGAAAGCCGCAAGGGCAAGCAGGTGGTGCGTAAGGCGGCTACCGACAGAAAGATCGACGTGAACCCCGCGGTCCGCAACTACTATGTGGAGATGACTCCGGCTACGCTCGAAGACACGACTGGGGATTGGGAAAGGCTCACGGAGGCCCTCCAGAAGGAACACCGCATCAAGGGCCTGACCATCGACTACCGTGCACTGCTCTCGCTGCAAGACACGGTGAGAAAGGGTGGTTGGAAGGTCACGGTGTCCGTCTGGATGGGCAAGGAGGTCATCGCCGTTCATCCAGGGAAGGTTGAAGAAAGCTATGGCCTGGCGGTGGACGTGGGGACCACGACGGTGGCTGGCTATCTGTGCGAGCTCAGCAGTGGCAAGCTGCTGGCCACGGACTCCATGATGAACCCACAGGTGACCTTCGGCGAGGATGTGATGTCCCGCATCACCTATGCCATGACCCACAAAGACGGGCTGAAGAGGATGAACGATGCCATCATCGACGGGCTGAACCGGCTGGCGGGTCAGGTCGCTGCGCAGGCCGGCATCAAGCGTCGGGACATCGTGGATTGGACCATCGTTGGCAACACCGCCATGCACCACATCTATATGAACATCTACCCGGAGTACATAGGCAAGGCTCCTTTTCCACCGGCGCTTCACGCTTCGATGGATGTGAAGGCCCGGGACATGGGGTTGAAGATCAGCCCAGGCGCCTACGTGCATGCACTGCCCATAGAGGCGGGATTCGTGGGCGCCGATAACGTGGGAGTGCTGATCGCCGAGGAGCCCTACAACCGAGATGATCTGATGCTCATCATCGACATCGGCACTAATGGCGAGTTGGTGCTTGGCAACAAGAAGAAACTCATCTCTTCGTCTTGCGCCACCGGGCCGGCCTTCGAGGGAGCTCACATCAAGTTTGGGATGCGTGCTGCCCCTGGGGCTATCGAGAAGGTGCAGATAGACCCAGAGACGAAGGAACCGCGCTACAAGGTGATCGGCAAGGAGCAGTGGAGCGATGAGTTGAAGGAGATGGGCACCAGAGGCATCTGCGGCTCGGGCATCATGGACGTGGTGGCCCAGATGTACGTGGCGGGCGTGATGCTGAAGAACGGACGGCTGAACACGGAGCTGGACCACCCCCGTATGCGCCAGAGTGAGGACGGATGGGAGTACGTGCTGGCCTGGGCGGACGAGACTTCCATCGGCCAGGACGTCACCGTCAACCAGAGCGACATCAGGGCTGTACAACTGGCCAAGGGAGCGATGTGCGCGGGGGCCAAGCTGATGATGCGGCGCCTGGGCATCGAGAAACTGGACAGGGTGATCCTGGCCGGTGCCTTCGGGAGCTACATCGACCCCCAGCAGGCGATGATCATGGGTCTCTTCCCCGATTGCGACCTGAAGAAGGTGTATGCCGTGGGCAACGCTGCGGGTGATGGTGCGCGAATAGCACTGCTCAACGTGAACAAGAGAAAAGAGGCCAACAAATATGCCAGGCAGGTGGAGTATGTGGAGTTGACCGTAGAGGGGAACTTCGAGAAGGAGTTTGCCCAGGCGATGTACTTCCCCCACATGAAGGACAAGTACCCCCACCTGAAGGGGCTTGTCCCGGACAGCGACACAGGTGGGTAGAGGAGAGGAGGCGATCGTGAGTCTGAAGTCTCGTTACGACAAAGAGCAGAAGGTCTGCGACATCGGTGGCATCAAGGTCGGGGGCCAGCCCGGGGAGAATCCTCCGCTATTGCTGGCCAGTCTGTTTCAGAAGGGGGACCAACTGGTCGAGAGCAGGAAGAAGCGGAAGTTCGATCGGAAAGGGGCGACGGAGCGTATCAAGGAGATGGAAGAAATCTCCGATCAGACCGGAGTACCAGGCATCGTGGCCATGGTGGCTAACAGTCCTGAGGAGATGAAAGCCTACGTAGACTTCTTCGTTAGCGTCAGCGATAGGCCCTTCGCCATCGACATCTGGGTACAAAACACCCGGGTGGAGGCCACCAGGTACATCTGTGAACAAGGGTTGGCCGACCGTCTTCTTTACAACAGCATCACGCCGTGGGATGAAGATATTCCCGGTCAGGTGGAAACGCTGAAGGAACTGGGTGTCAAGCACATCGTGGTCCAGGCCTTCGACGTTGAGGACAAGACGCCTACCGGCCGGCCCAAGTCTTTGAGAAAGATGATGGAGCTGGTGGGCGAGGCTGGCTTCGAAAGCATCCTGGTGGACACCGCGGTGATGAATCTGCCGGCGACAGCCTTTTCCTTGCTGGCCAATAGTCTGGTCAAGGAGGAGTTCGGCCTGCCGGTGGGCAGCGCGCCCTCCAACGGCACTTACATGTGGAAGGCATCGAGGGAGATGTGGGGGTCCAAGGGCTTCGTGGGTGTTGACGCGGGGATTCACGCGGTGAGCACGTTGGCCAGCGACTTTATGCTCTACGGGCCCATGACCGGGACGCGGCGGATCTTCCCTGCGGTGGCGGCCGCTTCAGCAGTGTTGGCCACCCTTGTGTACGACGATACTGGCACACTGCCGAAAAACAAGACTCATCCTTTGAACCTGTTGTTCTCAGATATGGTCGAACAGTTGGTTGGGAAATAGGAGGGATACATGACAGACAACAATCTGGACCATCGAAAACGCGTTCTGGCGACGCTGCGCGGTGAACAGGTCCACCCGAAAGCCGTGTTCAGCGGCATGGGCAATCTCACAGTGCACGGCCTGGCGGACTTCGGATGGCGCTTTCCCGAGATACACCTGGAAGGCCACAAGATGGCAGCCATGGCAGCTTCTACTTACAAGCTATTCGGCCTCGAATCGGTAGTGGTGCCATTCGACATGGGGGTAGAGGCAGAGGCCCTCGGCTGCGGGATCAACTACTACGAAGACGCGGATCAGATACTCTATCCTACCGTCTCCGCGAAAGTGGCGGACAGGGTGGACGAGTGGGACCTTCAGTTGCCGGATAGGCCGCTAGAGAAGGGAAGAATCCCCGTTGTGGTTGATGCCATCAAGGAACTGAAGGAGACTGTGGGTGACGAGGTCGCAGTGGGCGCATGGGTGCTCGGGCCGTACACCCTGGCTGGACAGCTCTTCGAGCTGGATGATCTGTTCAAGAAGAGTTTCAAGAAGCCGGATGCCGTTCACAAGGTTTTGGACGTGTTGGAGGACTTCCTCATCGATCTGGCCTCGCTCTACCGGAAGGCCGGCGCTGACTATATGACCGTGCGCGAGATGGGTGGTGGTGGTGACATCCTCAGCCCGCGCATGTTCGGGTCCTTGATTCAGCCACACCTGCAGAAGATCTTCGCGGCTCTTGACTCGCCGAAGATCCTGCACATCTGCGGCGACACGAACCTCATCATCGAGCAGATGGCCGATTGCGGTGCGGACGCGGTCAGCGTTGATCAGAAGAACAATCTGAGGGAGACCAGAAGGAAGCTGGGTGACGATGTAATCCTCCTGGGAAACCTGGACCCGTACAACGTCCTGGTGGCGGGTACTCCCGAGCAGATTGAGGAGACAGTGAAGGACATTATCGACAGCAACGTCAATGCGGTGTGGCCGGGTTGTGACATCTGGCCAGACGTGCCCAAGGAGAACATGAAAACCCTGGTGGAGGCAACCCACAAGCACGGGTAGCACTGAAGCAGGGGGCGACGAGACAACTCGGTTTGGTGTGCAGGCCATGGGTGCGAATGAGGAAGGACCACACTGCACCGTAGTCGTTTTTACGGGCGGGGGCAAGGGAAAGACCACGGCTGCTGTCGGCCTGGCCTGCCGCTCCGTGGGTCATGGCGGCAGGGCGGTTCTTGTCTACTTCACCGGCCCCACGAGACCGAGGCTGGGTGAGGTGGTGGCCACAGAGGTGCTGGGCCCCAAGCTTGAGATGATAGCGATCCACTCTCAGGCGGCCGACACGGGCTTTCTGGAGCAGTTCGACGAGTCGGTGCCGACAGTGGAGGCCGCTCTCCAGCGAGCAGGAGAGATACTGAGCCAGGGAGACTGCAGCCTGCTCGTGCTGGACGACATCAACCCTTTGCTGAACGAGGGCGCGGTGCACGAGTCAACGATCAAAGAGCTCATCGCCCTGGCGCCCGAAACTACCACGATCGTGTTGACTGGCCGCTCCGCCCCCCAGTGGGCTCTGGACCTGGCCAGTATCGCCACTGATTTCGCGGAGGTGAAGCATCCCGCCCGAGTCGGGATCCGGCCGCGAAAGGGGATTGACTTCTAGCCGCCCGCACAGTTGAGCCCGCGCACTGACAGGCCCTGTCTAGCATGGCAATCCGAGGTGGCCAGACCGTTTGTCAATCTGCTGTCTGTGGTGCTAGGATAGATTGAATGACGGGTTCGGCCTCTTAATCATGTTGACCAGTTCCAAACTGGTTTACGTGGGTGTGGGTCAACTCTGAGCCCCAGGCTTGCCAGGAGGTAGGGCATGAAGAGCATCCTCTCAACTCTTCTGGTGCTGGTCATTGTCGCTCCTGTCACCACCGCCTGCGGTGGAGGTGGTCTCCAGCCAACACCTCCAACTGGCGTCCTTGCCACTCCAACATCCCCGCCAGACACAGTTGGAGCAACACCTAGAGCGACAGCGGCAGAGACCGTGGGACCGGCACCCCCTGAACCCGCCGACGTGATCTTCCACAATGGCACCGTCTTGACCATGGAAGTCGAGTATCCCGAGGTGCAGGCTATCGCCATCCGCGGTGACAAGGTGATAGCCGTCGGCAGCGACGAGGGAGTCCTCTCGCTGGCGGGGTCCAAGACACAACTGGTCGATCTCGCCGGCCGGACGCTCCTACCGGGTTTCGTGGCCGGTCACACCCACATCCTGCGCTTTCCAGACAGGGCGGGCAAGACGCTGGATGAGGCCATGGAGGTCGCTTTGGGTTATGGCTATACCACCGTGACCGAAAAGGCAGCCGATGAGCCATTCATTGAACAATTGATGGAGGCAGAGCGGGAGGGTAGGCTCCGACTGAGGGTCAATGTCTTTGCAGAATACAACGGTGGAATGCTGGACGATGAGGGCCATCAGTTCTTCATGAACGTGTGGTTCCCTGAGCATGGCCCGATCCTAGACCACGATAGAAGGCTGAGGATCCCAGGTATCAAGATCTTCGTCGATGGCGCATTTACGGCGGAGCGAGGCTGCTGGGCCGTTACGGAGCCCTTTCCCGAAGCGCTCCTGGCCGAGCCGTGGTTTCAGGAGCTCGATTGTGGCCCCCAGGGCGAGCTGTACCTCTCTCAGGATGAACTGAACGAGGCGGTTGCCGCCGCGCAAGCGGCCCGCTTCAGTGTGGCCTTCCATGCCATGGGAGATCGAGCCATTGACGCGGCCCTCAATGCCATCGAATACGCGCTGAACGGTGAGTCCAATGAGCGGTACCGTCATCAGATCCAGCACAACAGCCTGGTGCGGCCAGATCAGCTACAGCGATATGCCACTCTGAATGCCGCTGTCGAGGTCGGAGGCTACTTCAACACCTGCGAGCAGGATTTCTATGCCGTTTTCGGCCCCGAGCGTTCCGAGTGGGTTGCCAACAGATACGCGCTTCCAGGTTTGGGGATTCATGCCTACACCGGCGGGGGAGACTTCGGTTGGAGGTTCGATCCTGCCGATCGCCAGGGTCTAGATCCGCTCATGGTCCTTTATGGCATGGTCACTCACCAACAACTGCGAGAGGACGGCACCGTTTGCGAGCCTGCTCCCTGGATCGCGCGGCATCAGATCAGCGTTGAGCGAGCTTTGCAGATGTTGACTATCGAACCGGCCTGGGCTGTTTCCCAAGAAGAGGTCATAGGGTCGTTGCGGCCGGGGAAGTTCGCCGATGTGGTTATCCTTTCTGACAATCCGCTGGCTGTGGAGCCAGACACGATCAAAGACCTGAGAGTATTGATGACCATGGTCGGCGGCCGAGTGGAGTATTGCGCGCCGGCGCACGAATCGTTGTGCCCCACGACGATCGCAGCGCAGCAGTCGACTGCTACTACCCTCGCACCGACACCGACTAACACGCTGGTGCCCCCGGCCCCTACGCCGACCGCTGAATACCACGAGCCAGTGGAAGTATCCCTCTTAGCGGAGGAGAAGTGGGTGCCCGCCAACACGCCTATTGTGCTGAGATTCGGCTGGGTAACAGATACCCCGGAGCAGGTCGCCGACTTTCTGGACTCTGTTGAATTGGCGGTCAGTGTGGATGGGGAGCAAGTGGACGACACCGGGGAGTACTGGGGCGAGATCGAGGAGTGTGGGGACCCCGACCAAGATGGAGATACGGACTACCAGGCGCTGTGGTTGTATCCGGTCGGTGTTCTTACCCCAGGGACGCATCGGGTTGAGAGCGAAATGCGCCTCCAGTGGCCTGTTACGGATGGATTCGATTCTGATGGGGACGGCGTCCCCGACGAGTTCTCGGGAACAGAGGGGTTCTCGCTACAGATTGTGGTTGGGGAATGACAGTTCGATCTCGTGCTGGCTGGACTCGCTTCATGCGCCAGGTCCGGCCTCTCGTTGGCCGGGCCTCAGTTGGCGGAGAACTGAAAGCGCGCTTGGAAGCGCCGCAAGACGCGCAGTATGGGGGCGCCAAAGAGGAGAATCAGTAGCAGGTTACCCAGGGCCCTCCCCATGTCCCACCAGAGTGACGTGGCCAGGTAGAACGCCGCGTATCTGCCCAGCGTGGCCCATGCGCCACTCCCAGGCTGCCACTGTGTGCTCGAAGGGCCCAGGTCCATCAGATACGGCCAGAACCAGAGGTTCATTATCGCCCCAAACAGCAAGCCTAGTGCCGCTCCCCACAGTGCCAGCATGAGCACCTCGGCCCGCCCGAACCGCCGCAATTGAGGAAGCCAGGCGGAGGCCATGCCCATCCAGCCGGCGGAGAACATCTGGTAGGGCAGCCAGGGCCCCATACCTCCCGTGATGATGGCAGAGA
>JBAVWD010000088.1:0-5375 GCA_049697655.1 Anaerolineae bacterium
GTGGTGAGGTCTTTGACATCTACTACGACAGGGCGCCCAGCGGGAGGAAGCGCATAGGCCAGTGGGTTCTGTCGCGAAGGTCTGATGGAGACGAAGAGACTTGGCCAGCGCCCTAGGCCTGATCGCGCCCTGCCACTCTCCAGACGTGCCACATCCGTTGCAGCGCCGTCAGATTGCTGAAGATGGCCAGGACGACCAACGCCCAGAGCGTCCTGTTCAGGAGGAGGCCCAGCACCAGCACCCCCAGGCGCTCCAGCCGGGTGAAAAACCCGACTTTGCATTCCAATCTCAGGCCCTCCGCGCGGGCCCTGGTGTAACTAACCATCAACGATCCGGTGATGGTCAAGTAGACCAGGACTGTAGCGAGGGTATCGCCGCGGTACAGGTAGAGAAGACCTAGATACAGGGCGATCTCAGCGAAGCGATCCAGGGTCGAGTCGAAGAAGGCACCGAAGGTCGTGCTCTTGCCCGTCGACCTCGCCAGTGCGCCATCCAGGGCATCGAAGAGTCCCACGGCGACTATCAGCAGTCCTGCCAGCCTCTCGTATCCCTGTGCCAGTATCCAGGCCACGCCCACCATGGCTAGGAAGCCAACTACGGTGAGGATGTTGGGGGAGATGCCTGCCCGAGCCAGAGGGCGGACGATGGACTCCAGCAAACCCTTGGTCCGGGCGCGAAGAGCCTCTCGCGGATCCTGAGCCATGGGGCCCATCTCAGGCCTGGCTCCTCTTTTTGTCGAGCAGTTCCTCGTAGAAGTCGAGGACCCTCAAAGCAACCTGCCGCCACGAATACTGCTGCGCTTTGGCACGGCCGCGGTCCCCCATACTCCGCTGCATTTGGGGATCCTTGAGTATGCGGATGAGGGCTTCTGCCAGCGATCTCTCATCCTTCGGCTCCGCGAGGAAGCCCTCTTTGCCATCATCCAGGAGGTCTCGATAGCCCGGGATGTTAGTGGCGACCGTGGGTTTCCCGGTGGCCATGGCTTCCAGGAGAACGATGCCGAAGCTTTCGAAGCCTGTGGATGGGGCGCAGAACACACTGCAACTGCGATAGTAGCGGGGGAGTTCTTCGTCCGACACGCGGCCCACGAACTTGACGCCAGTGAGGTGGTTTTCGCGAGCATAGTGTAGGAAGCCAGCCATTTCCTTTCTTCTATAGGCGCCCACGACAATGAGGCGCGCCTGTGGGAACTCCCGCTTGACATACGGGAAGGCCTGTAACAGGTACCGGAAGCCCTTGCGCGGCTCGAGCCTGCCCACAAAGAGGATGTTCGGCCCTCCATCTGCGTATTGCTCGAGGGGCCTTACGTACTCGCTGCCGAAGCGGTCAGCATCTATGCCGTTGGGGATGATGACATACTCCCCGCCAAAGTAGCGGGCCACGGTATCCTTGGCCGCCTCGGACACGGCGATCTTGCCATCCAGCTTGTCGAAGAAGGGTTGGAATACCCTTCTTCCGTACTCGTAAATGAGGTGCCGGTCACGGTAAGCGTGAAAGGTACCGACGTTGACTGAGCGGGAGTGTGTCAAGGCCATCACGGGTACAGGCAAGGTCATGGGTTCGTGAGCGTGGAGGATATCGAAGTCCTCTGCGTGCAGTGCTCTCCTGACCCTCCAGTTCACGGCTGGTGAGTAGGGGATGCGGGCTTTGGAACCGCTGAAGGGGATCGAGATGACCCGGGTGGTGGTCACCACCACGTTGTCAGGCAGTTGCTCCGGGTCCTCTCCGGCGCAAGGGGCGATGATCTTGACCTGGTGCCCCAGTTCTCTGAAATGCTTGTCCAGATAGTAGATATGCTGGGTGACGCCGCCGGGGTAGGGGAAGTCGTACGGCGATACCAGAGCGATTCTCATGACTGAGGGCCTTTGCGGGAGGAATCTATCGCTCGCCTGACGTGCTGGCTGGGCATGATCACCATGCTTCTCAGCATTTGCTCGCCGGCGATGGACATCAGGCGGCGGTGATCCTTGAGATCGAGGAATCGTCCGTCCCCTTGGGTGGTCCTCTGCTCCAGGGCCAGTCGGAAGTCCTCTGCGCTCTTGCCCGGGAAGAGGGTGTATCCAGACCCTATGAACTCAAGCGAATGGGCATCGCTGCCTCCCAGTTCGGCCAGATGCCAGCGCTCGTGATTCAAGGTCTGCACTCTGTCACGGATCACGCGACCGGCCAGGGTAGGGTTGAGGACCTCGAGTCCCGCAACCGTTAAGCATTCGGATTCGTCCTCCAAGATCCTCCGCAGCCCACGATACCCGATGCTGCGCGTGAGCCAACTCATGGGGTGTGGGACGATGCAGAACCCGCCCTGTTCCTGGATGAGCTGGATCGTCCGACGTAAGGGCATCAGCATGCGAACGGGCCTCTCCAGGTCGTAGGCCAAGAGGTGCCCCTCCAGTGTGGTGATCTCCATCCCCGCCAGGATCTCGAACCGGTACTCCTTCGTGGCGGCCAACTCCCTGGCCTCCAGAGCGCCGTCGAGCAGGTCATGATCGGTGATGGCGATGAGATCCAAATTGGTCTCGTGTTCCACATACTCTAGTATGTCGGCAATGCTGGCGACACCATCCCCGGCCCCGCTGTGTATATGCAAATCCGCCTTGCCTGGTTTGGTGTCAGCTTCCATGCTGGTCGTCTCGCCAAATGGGGTGGAGCATCGGCCACTGCTCAGGGTAGCGGCTGATCCAATGTTCCATTCGAGCCACGACTTTCTGCACGTTGACTCGCACATCTCGCTCGAAGTTGCCGGTCTGTTCCAGTTCTAAAGGAGGCTCTATGTGTACAGTGGGGCTATTGTCAGCCTGTCGCAGGGCGAAGCAGGTGATGAGTTCAGCTCCTGTCCGCAGCGCCAGCTGAACATGTCCATCGGGAAGCCGTGCAGGGGCATCGAAGAAGTCAACGACAATCCCGCTGCGTGTGATGTCCCGGTCTGCGGCCACTGCGACGGCCTCCCCGCGCCGCAAGGCACGGAACAGACCAAATAGTGGGCCGTCAACGGGGAGGAGTCTCATCCAGCTGGCAGCTCGAAGCTTGCAGACGTATTGATAGAGCCTTTCAGGCTTGAGATGTTCCGCTGGCGCAGTAATTGTCAGATCTAGAACTGGACCTACCTGCCAGGCAGCGTCGAAGGGGCCGAAATGCGCCGACGTGAATACCAGACCCCGTCCCTTCTTGAGGGCTCTCTCGGCGTGGTGCACTCCCTGGATAGAGACAAGCGCACTCGCTTCTTGCTCGCTGAGCGAGTGATTGTAGAAGAGGTCGAAGTAGTTCTTGGCCAGGTTGCCGTAGACCTGCAGGGCTTTGGCTCTGAGGGTGGCAGCATCTGCCTCCCGACCCAGGACATGAGACAGGTTCTCTGTGAGCACCGCTGACCCCGAGGGGTGGAGAAAGTAGCCAGCATAACCTATCTTGCCAGCAAGCCAGTAGCCAAAGCGGCGAGAGGCAAGGGGGGCGAGAGAACCCATGAGTCGATAGAAGTAGTAGCCGAACTGAGCCTGGCTCATGGCGAATCAGACTCTGGGGGCCACATGCGCCTGAACATGAACCACTGGTCGGGGTAGCGTCGGATCAGGCTTTCCTGGATGCTTACGAGTTGCTGGGTAATGCGTTGGACGGCAGCATCCTGGTCGCCGGTGGTCTCGTACTCCAGCGGAGGGAGGATCTCGCCGATGTAGTCGTCTCGCTCGTTGCGGACCAGGTAGCCCGTGACAATGCTCGCCCCAGTCCGCAGGGCCAGGACCGCTGGCCCAGTGGGCCAGGAGATGCGTTGATCGAAGAACTCCACAGACACACCTTCATCCGGGGGTAAGGGGCGGTCGATCACCAAGCCCACGGCTTCGTTCCTGCGGAGTGCTCCGTACACGCGCTTCAGAGCGTACTCCATAGGGATGAGCTGTATGCCTCGCGCTGCGCGGGATCTGATCGCCATACGGTTGATTCTCTCATTGCCCAAGGTCTCCGACACTGCACTGACACGATAGCCACGGTTAGCCAGGATTATGCCTGCTATCTCCCAGTCCCCAAGATGGCTTCCCACCAGGAGCACGCCCCTGCCGTGCTCGAAGGCTTGGTCGAGGTGCTCGAAGGCCTGGTCGAGGTGCTCCAAGCCGATCGCCTCCAGCCTTCCCTCTATCGTCGCCGGGTCAATGTCGGTGCTACGAGCGAAATCGACCAGGAGCTTCATGTAGTTGCGGAAGGAGCGCCTGGCTGTGGTCTTGATCTCCTTGTCCGTGGCCTCTGGACCGAGCACGTGTCGCATGTTGTCGATCACATTGCTCCTGCCTGAAGGCCAGAATACGTAGACCAGGTCGCCAGCGCCGCCGAAGATCCGATAGCATAGCCTTCGTGGGAGTCGCTGGGTGAGGGAAACCAGGAGCAGAACCAGCCAGTAGACGATCATGCGGTTTCCTCTGACGACCCGCGCCGACGAGCAGCGCACCGCCGTGAGGCTACTTCCCCCGGATGAAGTCCTCCACCATCTTGTGGGCTTCGTCGTCTGTGTACTGCACAGGAGGCGTCTTCATGAAGTAGGCGGCAGGACCCGGCAGCGTTCCGCTAAGGCCTCTGTCCAAGCCCAGCTTGCAGCAGCGCACAGCGTCGATCACGACACCGGCGGAATTGGGTGAGTCCCAAACCTCCAGCTTCAGCTCGATGTTGAGGGGGACATCGCCGAAACTGCGCCCCTCGAGCCGTATGTGGGCCCACTTACGATCGGTCAGCCAGGCGACGTAGTCGCTAGGGCCAATATGGATGTTGTCTGCACCGATGTCATAGTCCAACTGTGAGGTCACAGCTCCGGTCTTGGAGATCTTCTTCGACTCAAGGCGAGAGCGCTCCAGCATGTTCCAGAAGTCCATGTTGCCACCGACGTTCAACTGGCTGGTACGCTCCAGGATGACACCTCGATCTCGAAACAGCCTTGTCAACACGCGATGAACGATAGTAGCTCCTACCTGGGATTTGATGTCATCGCCGATCATGGGGAGCTTGTGCTCTTTGAAGCGAGTCTGCCAGTATTCCTCGCGTCCGATGAAGACTGGAATGCAGTTGACGAAGCCGCAGCCGGCGGTCAGCACCTGTTCCACGTACCATTTCGTCGCCATCTCGCTGCCCACGGGCAGATAGTTGACCACCACGTCGGTCTTGGTCTCCTGCAAGATGCTCACGATGTCCGCAGTCTTGCCGGGAGCCTTGGTGATGATTTGCTTGAGGTACTTTCCCAAGCCGTCGTGGGTCATCCCGCGGTGCACCGGCACACCAAGGTTGGGAACGTCGCAAAAGCGGTACGTGTTGTTGGGATAGGTGTAGATTGCCTCGGAGAGGTCTTTGCCTACCTTGTTGGCGTCGATGTCGAACGCCGCGGTGAACTGGATGTCCCGGAT
>JBAVWD010000089.1:0-2366 GCA_049697655.1 Anaerolineae bacterium
CATTACCTTAAATCTTCGCCGCTTCGAGCATGTCCGGCACTGGACTTGCCCTGTTCTGCATTCGGTGATTGAATCCGGCTAACCGTCCAGAGCGACAGACCCCCACCGCCTCCGCGAGACAGAGGCGCCGGCCAAGGCAGCAAGGGTACCCCTCTTCAGAGTCATGGAACACAACAGCCCATCTGCTGAGGCTGGCAGACTTCCCGTTTCGAACTGATTATCGCTCGCTGGGCAAGAATCTCTTCCGGCGAGGGTTTCGCTTCGCCAGAAGAGAGGTCGCCATCAGGCCTGAGGGCTTACAGGATCGATTCCCGATCCTCTTCCTCGAACTCTGGCTGTAGCCCCATCGCTGCACAAGCTGAGGCAGAATAGCCAACGTCGCACCCCTTTCCGGTGCGATGGCAACGACAGGTAGAGACCTGGCCGACGCACATGCTGGCCCGAAGGCTGGCCTCACCCGATGGGGTGCGCCTTTCCTTCGCAGACGGATGAGGAGATCGCCCATGAAAACGGTGGTCGCCGCCGCACTAGGCGAATGCGTGCACGTCGCCGGGGTCATGAACTTCCTGCGATTGGCAGAAGCGGCCGGCTGGCGCACAGTCTTCCTGGGTCCCGGGGTGCCTATCCAAGAGGTACTGGGGGCAGCGCGACGGGAGCAGGCTGATCTGGTAGGCGTTTCCTACCGCCTAACTCCGGAGACCGGCGAGCGGCTGCTGGGTGAGTTCGCCGAAGAGGCCGACGAACTCCAACGGGAGGGAGTGAGGTTCGCTTTCGGCGGTACGCCGCCCGTGGCAGAACGGGCACGGGCCATCGGCTTCTTTGAGCGCGTCTTCGACGGTACCGAGCCTGTGGAAGCGGTGCTGGCATACGTCAAGGGTCGGGTTCACACCGAGGTGACTGAAAAAGACTTCCCCCAGACCGCCATCGAGCGCATCGCCTGGAAGTCCCACTTACCCATCATCCGCCACCATTTCGGCCTGCCTACCCTGGAAGCGACCCGCAACGGCATAGAGAGCATAGCCGAAGCCCAGGTGCTGGACGTCGTCTCCCTGGGGACAGACCAAGATGCTCAGGCCAACTTCTTCCACCCGGAACGCCAGGACCCTCGTCGGACAGGGGCGGGCGGCGTCCCTGTCCGCACCACGGAAGACTTCAAAGCACTCCACGCCGCCAGCCGCCGTGGCAACTACCCCCTGCTGAGGACCTACTCGGGGACAGACGATTTCGTCCACCTGGCGGAGATGTACGTGGAGACCATCAATAACGCCTGGTGTGCCATCCCCATCTTCTGGTTCAACCAGATGGACGGGCGAGGACCCTGGGACCTCGAAGGCTCAATCCGGGAGCACCAACACGTGATGGCCTGGTACGGAGAGCGAGACATCCCGGTCGAAGTGAACGAGCCACATCACTGGGGTATGCGCGATGCGCCAGACGTCATCTTCGTGGTCGCCGCCTACCTGTCGGCACACAACGCCCGCGCCTTCGGCGTCCGCGACTACATCGCCCAGTTCATGTTCAACAGCCCACCGGGTCTATCCGACGCTATGGACCTGGCCAAGATGCTAGCTTGTCTGGATCTCATCACACCCCTGGCAGGGCCGAACTTCCGGATCTGGGTGCAGACTCGCACCGGGTTGCTTAGCTATCCACTGGATGAGGACGCGGCCCGCGGCCACCTGGCTGCCAGCGTATACCTGCAGATGGCTGTCCAGCCGCACATCCTGCACGTGGTCAGCCACACCGAGGCGCACCACGCCGCCACCGCCGAAGACGTTATCGAGGCCTGCAAGCTGGCGCGGAGAGCTATCGAGAACGCCCTGCGCGGCCAACCTGACATGACCTGCGACCCCGCAGTCGAGCAGCGCCGCGAAGAACTGGTCAGTGAAGCCCGCGGCACCCTTGGTGCCATCGGCGCTCTGGCTGGCCCCGGGGTGGAGGATCCACTGACTGATGCCGCCACGCTGGCCCGAGCGGTGACCACAGGCATACTCGACGCCCCCCACTTGCTCAACAACCCCTTCGCCCGGGGACGGATCGCGAGCCGCATAGACAGTCGTGGGGCTTGCCTGGCCGTGGACCGGACCACGGGGTCGCCTGTGACTGAGGAAGAGAGAGTATCGACCATCGATAGGTAATGGAGACCATCATCCTGCCCAAGGCATCGTAGAGAGGAGCACAAGACTCATGAGCAATAGCACACACTACACGGTGATCGGCGCCGGACACGGCGGCAAAGCGATGACGGCGCACCTGGCCTTGATGGGCTTTCCCGTGACCCTGTACAACCGCACACCGGACAACGTGGCCGCCATCAAAGCCCGGAGTGCGATCCAGCTCAACAGCTACGAAGGAGGACCCCACGG
>JBAVWD010000090.1:0-2201 GCA_049697655.1 Anaerolineae bacterium
GGTATACTCTCCACACCGCGGGGCGCCACGGTGCGTATCTTGAGGGGCGCTCGCTCAACGCCCTGATGAGTCGGCCTCCACGATTGATGACCCATACAGAGGAGTGTAGTGTATGAAACGAGCGCTCTCGATGCAGCTTGTTCTTGTCATGTTGGCGGCAGCCACTTCCTGCGTGCCTCAGTGTGCGCCGTGCCCTCCGCCCTACGAGCTTCAGACGCAGGTTGCGGTCCTCCAGACGCAAGTCGAAGGGGCGTCTGCCGCGCCTGTGCCAAGCGAAGTCCCCCCGACATCTACCCCGGTCCCACCGACCGCTACCTCTATCCCGCCCACAGCCATGTCGGTCCCGCCCGCACCTACCTGTGCTCCACCTGAGGTCTGTCCGGCGTGCCCAACCTGCCCAACGTGCCAGGAAGAAGCTATCGTGATCACCTCTCCCACAGGCGGGGAGACCGTAAGCAGCCCCGTCTTGGTGACTGGCATCTCGAATCCTACCTTCGAGCAACACCTGGGGATCCAGGTGATTGGTGCGGATGGCACAGTAATCGGGGAGGGGGCGGCGACGATCTCCGCCGACTGGGGTCAGCGGGGCAACTTCGAGGCCGAGGTTACTTTCGCTTCCCCGCCGGGCGACGAGGCTGGACGGATCATCGTTTTCGACGCCAGCCCGCGGGATGGTGGGCTGGTGCACCTCTCATCGGTGGAAGTGACGCTGGCTGGCGCCTAGGCGGCTCTTCCGCCTTGAGGCCGCAAGCGCAGGTTGCACTCGCCTGTGCCGGACGAGCGCGCCAGCAAAGCCACGTTGAGGCGCTACTCTACTTCGGATACTGGCGCATGGGGCGCAGGCGCTGCCCGACGAGGCGGAAGGCGCGCCGCTCGGCCTCCCAGCGGATACGGTCCACGTCCAGCGTGAGCCAGTCTCCTCGGCGGTAGAGAAGGCGGCCGTTCGCCCAGACGTACGCCACGTCCCCGGGATGACTGGCGTAGACCACTCCGGCGGCGAGGTCATGCCGGGGGATCCAGTGGGGGGCCGTTGTGTCCAGGAGCACGAGATCGGCGGGTCGCCCAGGCGCCAGCACCCCACTAGCCCCGAACCCCATGGCCGCCGCTGGGGCATGTGTCGCCAGTCGAAGGAGGAGAGTGCGCGGCATAGCTTCGGGGTCTCTCTGTGCCCCTTTCTGCACCAGCCCAGCGATGCGCATCACCTCCAGCATGTTCAGGTCGCTGTTGGACGCGGGCCCGTCGGTCCCCAGGGCCACGTTCACATGGTGACGGAGCATTCGTGCGAGAGGTGGCATCTCCATGGCCAGCTTCTGGTAGGTCTTGGGAGTGTGGGCCACCCAGGCTGCTTTCTCGGCGAGGATCTCGAGGTCGTCTGGGGTTACCACATTGCAGTGGGCCACCAGAGACGGCTCCGGTAGATCCAGCAGTCCCAAGGAGTCTGCATAAGCAACGGGAGTCAGACCGTGCCTGGCCATGGATTGCTCCAGTTGCTCGTGGGACTCGCTGAGGTGGAAGTGGGCGCCTACGCCGACACGGTGCGCCTCCTTGACGAAGCGTTGCAGAACCTCGGGCGTGGCCATGTAGAGCGAGTGCGGGCCCATCGACGTCCGAATGCGCCCCTCCGCCGTGCCGTGCCAGCGCTCCACGAAGGCCACGGTATCCTCGAGGGTCTTGGACCCCAGTTCGTGCTCTCTGCCGATGCCGAAGTGACACCAGGCGAGAAGCGCCTTCATGCCACTCTCTTCCACAGCGCGGGCCGTCTGATCCATCCAGAAGTAGTGGTCGGCGAAGCCCACCGTTCCTGAAGCGATCATCTCGCAGCACGCTAACGCCGTGCCCCAGTAGACGTCCTCCTCCTCCAGAGCTGACTCGGCCACCCAGATCTTCTCGTTGAGCCACCTCTCGAACGGTAGATCCTCTGCCCAGCCCCGTTCAAGGGTCATCGCCGCATGCGTGTGCCCGTTGAAGAAAGCCGGGACCGCCACCATCTCCGAGCCGTCGATGACCTCGTCAGGGGCGAAATCTTCCGGCGCCTGGCCCACAGCTGCGATGCTGCTTCCCTCCAGGGCGATCTCGACGCCATGGAGAACGCGGTCTTCCCCGTCCAGAGTTATGGCACTTACGTCACGTATCAGCGTGCGCATTCTCCCTCCAGTGATGGCGTCAGGGTGCTGCGCCGGGGTTGACCTCGATGGCGACGC
>JBAVWD010000091.1:0-2979 GCA_049697655.1 Anaerolineae bacterium
TACATGCGGAGGACCGGCAGGTTCCTACCCAGGTAGAGCGACCTGGTGGACAAATGTCCGCATAGTCGTCGGTGAGGCGGCTTCGAGATCAGGCTATCGCGAGGCGCACTGGTAAGGCTCAGGAATACATGACTACACTGGACGAGTTCTTTGCTGGACAAACGGGTCGGTCTTCAGAAGATCAAGCCTAACAAGCCGTTGGGCGGTAGGGACATGACTCAATGCGTAGAGGGGGACGGCGGACATGTACTTCGACATGTCAATCACGATTCGTCGGTCACCTGAGGACGTCTTCGGGTTCCTCAGGGACAAGGACAAGTACCCTCAGAAGCCGGGCTCTCCCGTCCTGGTCCTTGAGCAGACTACTCCCGGGCCAGCAGGACTCGGTACGCGATACCGCGAAGTCGTGCAGATGCTCCCGTTCGTTCGCGGCGAGATCCTCTCGGTAGTCACGTGCTTCGAACCCGGCGAGCGTCTCGAGGAGGACTTCGAGGGTGCAGGCATGATCGGGCACCTTGCCTATAGGTTCGTGCCGGAGGACGGTGGGACCAGGCTGACCCAGCAGGAGACGGTACGTACGCGAGGGCTCCTTAGAGTGCTCGAGCCGCTCATGGAACGGATGCTGTCGCGTCAACTGTGGAAGCGACTTGAGGCCATCAAGGCTGTCTTGGAGAGCGGTTGGGCCGTCGCGGAACGGGACTGAGGGGCCGCCTGCCCAACAAGCGCGTCAACACAGACAGGGCGCCCCAGAGGTATTCTCGGCAGCAAGCCCTTCCTGCGCCACTGAGCGGCGTTCGAACATAGCATGGTTGTGAGGACAAACGTCGGCCCAATGCGCCAGATGGGGTGACTAGGTGGAACGATGTCCGCGTAATCATGAGTTGGGCGGCTATCCAAACGGAGGCTCGATGAGCGAACAACTAGCACCAAGTAAGACCAATGTTACCCGTGGGGTTATCCGCTGGTCTATCCGCGAGACCATGGGATTGATTATGTATGTCCCGTTTCTCTTCTGGCCGGCGGGTACGTGGAATTGGCCCATGGCGTGGGCGCTGATTGTCCTCACCGCAATGTGGATTATCGGCACGGCAATCGTCACCATCCCACGTTATCCGGAACTCCTCGCCGAACGGGTCGGCCCTCGCAAGGGCGACAAAGCATGGGATACCGCGATCCTCAGCGTGATCGGTGTGATGATGCTCGCGAAGATGCTCCTGGCCGGGTTGGATATTCGGTTTGTTTGGACAGGCGGGCTTCCGCTTTGGGCGGAAATTGCCGGAATGGTTGCCGCTCTGGCGGGGTACGGGCTCGTGGTTTGGGCGACGGGATCGAACGCCTATTTTTCGCAGACTGTCCGCATCCAGACCGAACGGGGCCATACGGTTGCCACTGGCGGGCCATATCAGTTTGTGCGACACCCGGCCTATATCGGAATGATATGTGTCGAGTTGGGAACATCCGTAATGCTTGGTAGTTGGCTGGCCCTCATTCCAGGCGGAGTTTCCGCCGTCTTGATCATCCTTCGCACGGTGTTGGAAGACCGGATACTGCTCACGGAACTTGCCGGGTACAAGGAATTTGCAGCGAAGACACGCTACCGTTTGATACCCGGAGTTTGGTAGATGGTTTGTGGCGAGGGCCAGAATAGGTCATGAGTCTGTTTGCTACTGATACTCACCGATGTGAGGGCATAAACGCCGCCTTACAAGTCCTTCCAGCGGACACGCTTCGCTCGCCTTGAGCGCAGAGGCAATGAGGTATGGAGAGACGCAATGAATAAGGATCGCCCCGGTTCTCGCCGAGCGGACCCACGCCAGCACCTGGGCGCCCCGGTGACACCGGAGACAAGCCCAGCGTGTTCTTGCTCCAGCGGGCATTGGCGAATATGCTGTGGCAGCGCGGCTGCGCAATTGGCGGCTCCGCCGTGCCATCCGCTCTGGTGCGAACAGGGAGACTCATGACCATGCCACGCTCTGTGCAAGTGCTCACCGTGGCTGTCGGCGCGGCCCTGCTGGCCTTCGCCACGGCAGCCACAGCGCCGTTCCACAGTTCCTCGTTGGTGGAGAGATTCCAGTGTCCAGAAGGGACGACTCTGCGAGTCCAGGAGTACCACGCCAGTTGGCACACGCCTGGCGAAACGGGAATCTCGATTGTCTGCGTGGACGCACTAGGCACGGTGTTGACCTCTGAAAACGAAACCAGAGGTTTCTGGCTCTTGGTCGGCATATACTTCCTGCCGTCCCTTGCGGCGTTGCTGACTGTTGCTGCTCTGTTTGTGCTCCTCCGCCGCCGCCTAGCAATGCGCTGAAGCTGACCCGGCGGGCTGGGCCGCAAGCACGTAGGGGCGAGTCGGCTACTCGCCCTACTCGATACCGTTAGGTAACACATAGCAGGAGGTTTCAGTGGGCGACTCGACACGTGATACCTTCATCGACGGCATCGACACGCACTTCGTGCCGATGGTGCTCGCGCTCGACCGCGCCGTTCTCGCTGCATGCCCTGACTTCGACACCCGCATCTACTACAGGATGCTGACCTACGCGCTCGCTGGGGACTTCCGTCATTGGATCTGCGCCATTAGCGTGCACAAGAAGGCGGTCTGCCTGCGGTTCCTCTTCGGGGTGCTGCTCGATGACCCGCAAGGCGTCTTACGCGCCGGTACCGGCATCTTGCGGACTATCGACTTCGTTTCGGTCGAGGAGGTCGATGCACAGCTCGTCGCCGACTACGTCAACGAGGCCGTCACACGGCTCGACTACTTCAAGGCGCATGAGCGCGACCTGTGAGGGGCGAAGCAGGCGTGGCTGCGGCTTTGTTTGCTCACCGAACATGCGCTTCCAGCGCACGGCCGGGAGCCCACTGGGGCAATCGCGAGGAGACAGAAGTGAATAGCGTCTTGTGGATTCTACAGATAGTGCTTTGCCTGAAGCTTATCTCGGTTGCATACACGCACGGCTTGCACGCGGACCAGGCCAAGAT
>JBAVWD010000092.1:0-13260 GCA_049697655.1 Anaerolineae bacterium
TGACCAGCAGCGCCAGACCGCAGATTAGGCGTGCGAGTTGGTAGGTCTGGATGAGGGATAGGTGCAGCAAGACTGAGAGTTTGCCCAAGGCTACGTAGAAGGTGTTGAGGTACGCTCCGGGGTGCTCCTCCGGTGTGAAGAGGATGCGATATCTCCAGCCATCCCACACCCCTTGCTGCATCTTGGCGAGGTGGCTGTAGCTATCATCCAGGTCTATCAGAAAACCGCCGAACTCAGTATCTTGGGTCGCTGAGAGGTAGCCCAGCAGGTAGGGCACCGATGATATCGCTACCACGACTATGGCTATGCCGACAACACCCAGGATTTCTCGTCTCGTGAAGTCAAACATATCCCCGAGTCACGACCCTTCGTAGAAGAGGATCTTCAGGTCGCGGAAAGCGGTGGTGTCCGTCAGACGGTAGTGTGCATCAAGCCAAGCCTTGCTTGGGTTCTCCGTCCCCAGTTCTGCCGCCTCGTCGAGGGCGCGCTGGAAGACCACGAACCACACTCTCTGTGAGTCACCCACCGCCTGCTTCACGTCTGTTTGCGAGAGCAAACCCAGGACCTCCTGCGTAGGGAGCGCCAGCGTGTCGGTGGGCGATCCGGGTTCGTCTCCTACGTATTCCTGGGCCAGTGTCCGGTCATAGTAGTGGCTGGGAAAGAAGGAGAGTTTGTTCTCGTGGACGATGGCGTCTCCTGTCTCGTAGTGATCACGCAGGTAGGCATTTGCCTGTCGGAAAGGCGAGCGGGGGAAACCTGCGTAGTTGTACTGGTACCATAGCGACGTGACGAGAAGTAGCGGCACCGGAACGAGGGACAGGATGACCAAACGAGGCAGCCTGCCTTGGAGCATCCCCCGAGCCACAGTGATGTAGTACAGCAGGGAGCTGGAGAGCAAGGCACGCTCGATGTACACCGCCTTGATCTGGGAGATGGCGAACATCGTGAGCACAGGGATGAAAGAGAGACCCAGGCTCAGGTCGATCCCCCAGGCACTTCGATCTTTCCTGACGACAGAGGGACGGAGCGCGCGATAGGCAGTCAGAGCCAGCAACAGCAGGCTGAAGAACAGGGCGAGAGGCAAGAGCCCGTCGGGCACCGGAAGGTTGAAGGTGAAGACGATCAAGGTGCGCACCAGTTCAGTGAGCCCGGGCTTGGGTACCCAATAGGCCTGTTGTATCTTGGCGAATTGCCCCGGCACCAGCAACAGCCAGGGTAGGAACATCACTAGACTCACAGCGTGCGCTACCAGCAATCGTCCTATGAGGTTCCATCTCCGATGCAGCAGAATGAGTAGATCAAGGGTGAGCGGCACTAAGAAGGCCAGGTTGTGGGCATAGAGGGAGACTCCGGTGCAGAGACCGAAGCTTGTCCAGTGCAGCCATTTCCCACCTTTGCAGGCTTTGATGAACAAGTAGATGGACAGGAGACTGAGCAGACAGAGGAGGCTGTACATCCTCGCCTCTTGTGAGTACCAGATGTGAAAGGGGGACATGGCTGCTAGCGCCACGGCCAACAGCCCGACGTGCGCGTCGAACAACTCGCGGGCAATGCGGAACACAAGGCACAAGCTGAGAAGTCCGAAGACCACTGACGAAAAGCGGACGACGAAGGGGCTCTGTCCAAGCCCCATCCAGCCGTGCAGGAAGAAATAGTAGAGGAGCGGGTGGATGTCGGCAGCCGCGCCCTCAATGGGCGTGACTGTGCCATAGATGATGGATGCCAGCCCCTTCTCTGCATACAGCACCGCGAAGGCTTCATCGTACCATATCTCCTTGTCCGCCAGATGGAACAGACGAAGCGCAAAGGCTAGTGAGAGGATGAGAATGAGTGCCCAGGTTTTCCTGCTTGCCCAGGGCGCCTCAGTTGAGTTGATCACTGGTGAGCCCCTTTGCTGTCGCTTCACAGAGGTTTGCCATGAGGAGGCTGAAGACCGATGCCACTGCAGCGACCCTAGAGCCGAGGATGTGCCTTCGATCAGGGCTGAACAAGCAGAGGATGGGCCGTTCCAGGAGGTCGATTGAAGGGTCGGCGTGGCAGCCGCTGCGGGAGAGGCTATCCAGCAGACTGAGTCTGCGGGCGTTGCACAGTAGCGGCATGAGCACGGGGCGCGAGTATGCCATCGCCGCGGCTGTCATGTTGGCGTGCTCCCACCATAGTCTTCAGCCAAGAGGCCTATGCCTAGGCTAGCGACCACCACGCCTAGCAGAGTGGCGTTGAAGAAACGGGAAAAGAAGGAGAACGTCAATAGCAGGAGACCGAAGCCCAGCCAACACTGCCTCACGTCGTCAAGCGAGGCCTGCCGACGCAGAAGGAAGATGAGTAGAGGCAGACAGGACGCCACCTGCAGCACCGCGAATGGGAAGTAGGCGGTCCTGTCGCTGATGATACCCAGAGCCAGCATCAGGCTGCCTATGCCCACACCACGGATTGGATAGCTCGAGGCTGCCCCACCTGACATGTAGAAGAACGTGTCATCCAAGAAAGCCGATGGATTCCACAACAGGAACGGCAGGATCAGCAAGACCGGAACCATGAGGAGAAGGTAAGTCTTTCGGATGGCTCCGAATTTCTTCGTCGGGGGAGCTTTGACCCACACGTATGTCAGAAAGAAGGGCACGAACAGCCAAGCGGTTTGCTTGCTGGCGCAAGCCAGGCCCAGGCTCAAGGCAGAGAGAGTTGTCCTGTTCTCCAGCAAGAGATAGGTGCTCGTTACCAGCCAGAACAAGACGAGACCGTCATTGCCTCCCCAGGCCGTGTAGGGGGCCATGAAGAGATTCAGGCCGAAGAGGGTCAGCAGGCCCAGCTTCCTTTCCTGTTGCACGGCGTGTCGCGCCAAAGGCACAAAGGTGCAGAAGAAGAGAGGCAGGTATACTAGCCGCTGGTCATACCATCCGATGCTATTCTTGAGCAGGGCGTAGAATGGGATGGAGAACACGAAGGTGAATGGCAGGTATGCGTTGTGATCGAGAGCGGGGTTCTCCGTAGTGCCTTCGGCGGCAGTGTCCCAGGTCCATGCAGCCAACGGCGTGCCCCGATAGTCCTCGGCGTAGGGATTCTTCCCTTGGAGCAGATACTCTATGGACAGTTCGGTCTGCAGGGCCCCGTCCTGTATGTACTTCTCAGGCGAAGTCGACTGCCGGAGGATGATCATGGAGATCGCTGGCAAGACCACGGCCACGGACGTAGCCAGTATGACAATGGTCAACTTGACTCGGTACAGGGTCCGGTTGGAAATGCCAGGGTTGCCTCGCCGTGATACTACATCAAGAAGAAGGTAGCAGCCTGCGAGCAGAACGAGCAAGGAGCCCAGAGCATCGGTGACGCTGACGACAGAACCGGCGCCAAGGATCAGCATCAGTACGGCGTCGATGCCCAGCCACTTGGTCTGTCTCATGTGGTAATCCGTCAGAGGGACTTCGTTGATCTATTCCGGCTGCGAGAAGTGTAACACGGCGACTAAAGGAAATCAACTCTGATCTGCAATTGGCACGGTGAGCGAGTCCTGGAGATGTTTGAGCACAGCGCACGGGCGCCTGAGCCCGATCGCCCGAGGTTCTTCTTCGTGCACATGGTCGCCCCCGGTCCGCCTGTCGTTCTTGGCTGGAGCTTCGTGATCAGACCTGCAGTGCTTGTTCCTACCCGCTGCGGCTGCTTCTGGATGGGTGCTGCCAAGGCCGCAGGTGGGGTGCGGGGTTGGTCCCTGTTGTTGGCGAAATGGCTGCGCGACGTCACCCAGAGTTGGGTTTGGCGGCCAGGGATGCTAGAATAGCGATGGGCATGGGCGATGGACATGGGCGGTGAGCCTGGAGGTGACACGAAGGAGGGACGCAGCGTGACCAGGGCTCTGGCAAGCGCAGCTGTGATTACAGTCTCCATAGCTTGCCTTTTCGTCTTGAATTCCTTCTTCGAGCCACACTATGACTTCAACTCGTTCTGGGGTGCGGGAAGGGCACTGCTCCAGGGTCAGAACCCCTATGACTATGAGGTGATCCAGGACATCCTCGAGCCGCGAGCCACTGCCAACTTCAACTACCCTCTCTTCATCGCGGTGCTGGTGCTCCCCCTGGGACTCTTTGATCTCGAGACAGCCAAGAACATCTGGCTGACACTCTCGGAGGTCCTTTTCGTTCTCTCTCTCTACCTGCTTGGCGGGCGGAGGCTCAGACCAAGGGAGTTCATGCTCTCCGCTCTGGCGTGCGCAGCGTACGTTCCCACCCTGGTCGCCTTCTTCGATCAGCAGACGTCCATGGTGTCTCTCTTCCTACTGTCCCTGGTACACGTGGGCCTCACCAGGCGTAGATACGCGCTGGCTGGGACAGCCCTTGCCATGAGCCTGATCAAGCCGCAGACGATGGCACTGGTCCTCCTTGTCACCATCTTCCACCTGCGACGGCGGGGGCTTGTCGCCTTCGGGGTGACACTCGGTGCGATGCTAGCCATCGCCTTTGGACTGATGCCAGACTGGCCGATCCACTGGTGGGCGAGTGCCAGTTGGATCACGCAGGCAGCAGGTAGAGCCGTGCCCACGATCTGGGGTCTATCCTGGTACCTGTTCTCTCAGTACTGGCCAGGCGTTGTTCTGCTTCTCGGACTCCTGGTCACGGTGCTGCTCAACACTGAGTTCTCCTTTGTGCTGACCGTGGGCCTTCTGCTGCCAGTCTACATGAAGCCCTACGATCTCGTTCTCTTGTTCATCCCGGCTCTATCCAGACCGGGGTGGAAGCTGTTACTGTCGCTTGTCCTAGCCTCGTACCTGCTGCTGTTCTACGCGGTGCTGTCAGGAAGGGGAGGGGACATCTTTGTTGGGCTGACAGGGATTGCCTTTGGATACCTGGTCTACCAGGACAGAAGCCGCATGGCTGAACGCCTACGCAGGTACTGTTCCTTCCTGCGCCGTGGAGGCAGCTTGCAAGAGACCCCAGGGGCCTGACTGGGATAGGTGTCATTGCTCGGCTTGCTGATGCTGCTGTGATTCCTCTCGCTCCTGCTGTCCCTCGGCATTTGACTAATCTGCTTGGGGTCCGTCGGACTCGTATAGCCGAAGGATAACGCCGTCGAAGTTGCGGGCATCGACCAGAACAAAGTGCTGGTCAAACCAGTCTGTCACTTCCCGCTGGAACTCAATGCTGTGCTCCAGAGCGACAACCAGGCACAGCTGACTTGCGGTTACCTCATTCCTGTCAACGATCTCTCCGCCAAACAGCCTGTAGGTCTCTATAGGCATGTGAGGGGTTGGATCGCCTGCAATCAGGTAGTGTTCGTACTGCGGCGCGTAGCGCATGAACAGCAGAAAGGCGGCATCGCTCGTGTGCAAGATCGGCTCGTCGTGCTCGACGAAGTCGAGCAGGGAGTGCGCTGCGAAGCGGAATGGAGGCTTCGAGAAGCCGTGATCGAAGTACCAATTGTGGAGACCGCCTACTGCGAACGCTCCCAGTAGCAACAGAGCGACAAGATTGAAATAGCGTTCCTTTGTCCTTGTCGCTCCCCAGCTGAGTAGCAGATAGAGCGCAGGCACCATCACGATGAGGGCCCGCTCACGATAGATGGATTGCCATTGAGACAGCGCGAAAGCTGTGAGCAGCGGCGTCCAGAGGGCGCATAGCAGGAGAGTCAGCTTCCCACCTTTGTCTCCCGCTCTCACCATATGCCGCGCGAGCTGAAGGTGGGTGATCATGAGCAGGAGCAGAACAACAGCGAAGGCCAGAGGGACCAGTCGCTCGGTGGTGAACTGGCTCAATGTGAGGGCGTAGGGTGCGGAAAGGAGGCTAGCGATTCCTGGTCTCTGCGGGGCCGGCCATTGGTAGTCACTTACACGCTGCGTAGCTGCCACGAAGATGGCGAGTTGAGGTGCGACGGTCAGCAAAGCCAGTATGTCGCCGGTTGCCAAGAGAACCCAGGGCCTTCGGTCTCTGCGGTGGGTGACAAAGAAGTGCAGATGCAGCCCCAGCAAGAGCAGCGCGCTGATGTATTGCACGTACAGACTCAATGTGGCGCACGCGGTGTAGGCCAGCCACCAGCGCGTCGAGCCGGTATCGAGCATACGGTTGTAGCTCAGAAGCAGCATGCTGCTCAACAGCAACAGCAGAGAGTACATGCGAGCTTCTTGCCCATAGAACACCGTGTAGGGCGCCAGGCAGGTGATTGCGGCGGCAGCCAGACCAACCTTTTGGTCAAACGTGGCCTTCCCAAGCGCGTACAGAGCCGCGATCCCAGCCGTGCCCAGCATCGCAGACAGGAGCCGCAGGGTGAAGTCGCTGTCGTCGATCATCTGCCAAAGGTGGAGGACAAGATAGTAGAGGGGCGGATGGACGTCATTGAAATAGTTGAAGATGATCTGAGCGGGGGTTCCACTGGCAACACTGGCGCTGTAGGCCTCATCGTACCAGAAGCTCCGTGCGTCCAGGCGGTAGAGGCGCAGGCCAAAGCCCAGAGCGATGATCGCCAGAGCCAGTATAGTCGGTCGCGTCAGACGCTTCATTATTCCAGCGGCACCACTAACCAGCTGAGAGCTCCAATCGCTCCCCCGAAGACATTGAACACGAATAGGATGAGTAGTGGGTAGCTGACGGCTGTTCCCGCTGCGAGGCCCAGGGGCCGAAACAGGGCGACGAAGACAGCTTCACGCACGCCAAGCTGTAGCTGACTCCCTGCTGCCGCAGAAGCAGGTGCCACCTCCAGGACTTGAGCAAGATCAGCAATGGATAGAGAATGGCTGCTGCCAGCAGAAACTGGGCACGGACCGTTCGTAGCATCTCCGCCGTACGGCCGAGATCGATCCTGGACAGGATCAGGAGAAACAGCAGAGGTCCTGCCAGGCGGATGAACCTGTTGATCAGCACTGCTGATCTACTCACGCCTGGCCCCGGTGGCCGATGCTCGGCCTCGGCGAGACAGAAGGGCCAGCCATGAATCGGGCATTCGCCGGACGACTCGCCGCACTGCAGATGTGCTCAAGATGAGGATTGCTGCCAGCAGCAGCGACTGCTGGACCCAGCGCTTGACGTCCACCTGTGGTCGCGGCAATCTGTAGTCCAGCGGCACCCGCAGCCACCACTGCCGCACAAAGTATCCTTCCTTCTTGTAGGCGAAAAGATGACCGTGTGAATGCATCAATGCCGCTCGGTCGATCTGCGCCAATCTCAGCGCTCCTGCCTGTACAGCCTCTTCCAGAAGCTGTTCTCCCTGCGCGGTGCGGCAGATCACCGTAGACCATCCGCCTTCATATTCCTGGAGCCAGGTGTCTCCCACCGAGAGGTCGGCGAGTTCGTTTGTCAGATCCGGGCAGACGAGGCAACGGCGGGGTACGTGCATTAGGTTGACATAAGCATAGGAGTCCTTGGGCGCGAAGTATCGTTGGCCGTCATGGCCGTCAATGACCAGGCTCCCAGGCCAGGGGCCACCTCTGTACTGAAGCCGGGCGACCTGCTGGGGGGCGAAACCTGCCTTGGCCACTAGATAGTCGGTGGCGGCAGGCTCAAGGTTGAAGCCGCAAAACAGCCCAATTGTCAGGGGGAATCTGTCTCGATAGGAACCGATTCGTTGCAGGCGTCGGAGGCCGTGAACGTGGCAGGGCAGTCCGACTAGGGCGAGAGGTCCCGACTCCTGGCGAGCTGTGCGGAGCAGGGCATCGAGGGTCACAAGGCTATACTTCGATTGCGTTGCCCTTCGCACTTCCTCGGTCGTGGACAGTATCGTCGCCTGAGAGACCCAGGGCCTTTCAGGGTGCATAGCGACCCCCAAGGCGCCAGATATCCGGTTCGTTTCCAGCAGGTGCACTAGAAGCGCGGTGACCACGCCACCAGAGGCAGCCTTCTCTCGTATCTCCTTAGAGGTCGCCTGACCCACCAGTAGCCGCCGGTAGTGGCCAAGCAGAGGGTCCTGCGGCGGGGAGCCAAGATGGGCTTTGCTCAGTGCGTGGAAGTCCATTTCCCTGCCGGGACAGAACCGGTAGCAGAGGCCGCACTCTATGCATCCGTCCTGAAGTTGCACTTCTTGGCCACAGGTGGTAATCACGCCTATGGGACAGATGCTGACACAAGCACCACATTGGGTGCAGGTGCGCGGGTCGATGTCGTCGAAGCCGCGTGGGCTCTCCTCGGTCGAGGGAGACACTGCTATACCTTGTTCTTCTTCTGAACCATGTCCGCGATCATGGCCACGACGGCGATCTGGAGAGCGGCCATGGTCAGGGTTATGACTGTGATGTCCATGACCCGGCCGTAGACGACCAGACTGTACGTCCCTATGACGACTGCGAGCAGGAGCAACAGGAAACTCAGGGGGAACAGGACCTTCAGCGGGTTGAAGTACATTACTGTGCGCAGTATGAGCTGCATGAAGGTCAGGGTGTCCTGCACAGGCCTGATCTTCGACCTCCCTTCTCTACTCTCGTAAGGGATGGGCACGAACTTGACGAGGTAGTGGTCGCTGAGAAAGGCGATTGTGATGGTGATGGTGAAGGAGAACGTCGACGGTAGGATGTTGAAGTAGCTCAGTGCTATGTCCTTGCGAAAGACGCGCATGCCCGAGTTCAGGTCTGGTATGCGTGTCTCGGCCATGTACTCCGCCAACCTGGCCAGCAGCCACTTGGCTGGTCTTCTGACAGCAGCGATTTCTGTGGGCGGCCGTGCTCCCACCACCATGTCGCAGTGCTCTATCTCCTGAAGCAGAGTGGGCATGGCCGAGGGCGGATACGTACCGTCGGCATCGATGATGGCGATCCAGTCATAGCGTGCCTGCCGGATGCCACTCTTGAGGGCGGCTCCGTAGCCTCTGTTGGTGTGATGCTGAATGAGGCGAACTCCTGCCTGTCGCTGAGCAGCATCGGCGGTCCCATCGGTCGAACCGTCGTCCACCACGATGATCTCGTATTCAATCGGTTGGCGACTCAAAGCAGCCTTGATGTCGGCCAGGGTCGTGGATACCCCCTCTTCCTCGTTGTATGCAGGGACGATGATGCTTACAGAGGACATACCGTGCCTCCCAATCTCTGATGTAGGTACCAAGGCTGTGTTGCCTCCTGCCGCCGATCTATCTCACTCGATAGATCACATAGGACTCCGAGATATCCCCGAGTGGTTCCCAGTATTCTTCTTGGAGTGTCCTGAGTGCTTCCAGGTCTTCAGGTGCTATGGGGTCGAACTGAGCGGCCAGTATCTGCTCGAAGCCAGCCTTGTGGAATAGCACATAGCTGATGCCCTGGGCGCGGAGGTGCTCGGCTATTCCCTCTGCACCACCGTACTTGTAGCGAAGGTGCAGGAAGCTGTCAAGTATGGCGTCAGGCATGCACTGCCCCCGGCAATAGTAGCTGCGAGGCTCCCATAGGAAGAGCACCCTGGCAGATGAAGGCAGCTTCTCGTTGAGATAGGAGATTGCGCGGTAGTAGTCACCGAGATGCCTCTCCAGGTACTGGTCGCGCGTTTCCAGTCCTAGGAAGAACGGAAGTGGAGTGTCAGCACCGAAGGATACCAGAAACGATAGCGTGTTAAGACAAAGGGTGATGGCCAGCGCCATGAGCACAAATCTCTGGAGAGAGAAGCCCTTCACGTCCAGGACGGATAGCCTCTCCACAGCGATGCTGGCCAGTACCGCGAGAAGAGGGAAGATGGGAAACAGCAGGCGCGTCTGCTGCAATAACCCCGATTGAGCCACGCCGTACAGCCACAGCAGGTAGTGGGCACCGCAAAGCACTACAGCGTATGTCAGGATGCTGGAGTCTCTCTGTCTGGCGTTCCTCCACACTAGGCTGACCAAGAGAAGAGGCAGGCAGGCCAGCAGGAAAGGCCCTATAGTGGCCTCGTACCCCATCTTCCCTTCGACGCCCATGATGCTCGTCTCCCAGGGTGCCAGCAAGAGACGCAGTGGCTCATGCAACAGTCCGGTGCCCCAGCGACTGTACCACCAGGCGCGGTATTCGTCCCAGAAGCGGCCTGCGAAGAAGAAGGGGTAGAAAGGGTTGCCTGTAAGAACCCAGTTCTTGAGATACCATGGGCTGGCAACCGCCGCTGTTGACAGCCACAGGAATAGCAGGTTGCGAAGAGACCCGACGGCTCCCTGTCGCCTGTGTTCCCAGATCACCAGAAAGCCCAGCACGATAGGCGTCAGCACAGCGGTATATTTCACTCCCAGCGCGAAGCCCGAGAGAATCCCTGTCACGACCAGCCAGTGACTGTCTCTCAACCCTGTCCAGGTGATGAATCCGTAGAAAGCCGCAAAAGTGTAGAAGGCGAGACCCAGGTCCACATAGGCCCATGTGGAGACTAGCACGATACTTGGGGCGGAGACGTAGATGACTGGCGCCAACCACGGCATCCTGGACTGAAGGTGCCTGCGGGCAAAGGAGAAAAGCAGACCGATAGTGAGCACCGCGTATGTGAAGTGCACCAGCTTGGCCACGATGTCGCTCTTTAGAAGCATGCCTGCCAGAAACAGCATCTCCAGCAAAGAAGGGAAGCCAAGGTATGGGATATCGATGTCTCCCGTGATCCTCCCTCGCTGAATGAAAAGCTTGGGTCCGGTAAGATGGTAGACCTGGCTATCCCAGGCCACTGGCGGTGTGAGGCATGCCACCAGAGACAGAATCAGTACCACTAACAAATAGCCGACCAGGAGCCTTTCGAGCGGTGACCGAAAAGCTGGCCTCTCTAGACCGCGAACAAGCTGCACAACTGCTTTGAGGTCCGGCAGGAGCACCAGACAGGCCACCAGTGCCAGCCCGTAGACCAGCCAGCGATTCAGGCCGCCAGCGATGCCCAGTCCCAGGATCAGCAGAGAGACGAAGCCCAGGCCACACCCGGCGGCGAAGATCAACTCCTCCAGCGGAGAGTGGAAGGTCAGTCTTTTCATGAGCCTGTGTCCCAGAGCTGTGGCGACGAATAGCAGTGCAATCCACGCCACAAGGTCAGTCACCCTGTCCACTAGGGCTCCCACTACCGTGAGCGTGAGAGGCTTGTGCACAGCGTAGTAGGCCAGATAGACGACGAAGACCCAGGCGACAGAAAACGAGGCTATCACTGCCCAGACCAGTCGACCAGCCGTCTTGCCTGTACTCGGGTCATGTTGTCTTTGCATGCCACTTCCTTAGCAGCCAGGGCTCAGACCGGGCGTGCCGGTGGATGGCTGCTTCCTGTGTGCACTCCATTGCTGGAGATTGGCCCCGTGTCGTGGCAGGGAGTGCTTGTCGCTTCATCGGTTCTGTGTTTGGTTCGCTATCTGTGATGCTGTCGCCACCAACTGTCTAACGGTCTTGCTTCTCGCATGCCAGGAGAGGAGAAGGAGTGTGGCCAACGGCAGGGGAATGACCATCATCGGGTGCTCCAGATCGCCCTGGATAGTGCAAAGGAACAGCAGCCAGGGACCCGCCAGCAGTATGGCGAGGACGAGGCCGATAACCCATCGCCGTCTTCCTGGGTCGGACAGCCACCACATGAGGGGCAGAAGCAGCAGTACCTGGTTCGTGGTGCCAGTCTCTCCCGGAAGCAAGAGCGTCGCGACGATGGTGAGCGAGAAGGCAGCGGAAACCTGCAGTCGATCAGTGAAAGCAGCATAACACGCGTAGGCGACGCATGCGGCCAGCCCCAGCGAAACAGCCAGTGTGGCCACCCCAAACAGTGAAGCGGGGACGAGGGCGCCGACAAGGTAGCCGATGGGCGATGTCCCACCCCTGTAGATACTGGTGTAGGAGTGATAAGAAGTCAGCCCCGAAACGAAGGACCGCATCCAGCCGGGGAGAGCCATGGAGGTAACGGCCAAGAGGAGGGCCACGAGGGAGAGGAAGGCCGACACCGCCTTGTAGTTTCTCCATCTGACCGTCATCAGAAGCAGGAAAGGCACGATCAGAAAGATCAACTGGGGCTTGACGGTGGACAGAGCCAGCAGGCATCCCGCCAGGACGCCGTGCCCCCGCTTCAGTGCCCAGAGGGCCAGGGCGATGAAAGCCAGGACGACGATGCTAATCTGGCCGAGAATAATGCTGCGGGCAGTGGGATAGAAGAGCACAGTCCATAGGGCCAATCCGATGAGTCCCAACGGAGACGGCTGCCAGTCCAAGGTCCGCAGGATGACAATCAGAGCGCCAACCATGGTGAGGATCAGAGCACTTGACCAGAAGGCCTGGGCAAGTGGATAGGGGAGCAGGGCGAAGGGAAGGACGATGAAGCACACGTATAGTGGATACGCAAAGGCTACCTGATCCTCGTCCTCTCTGGCGGGGCGTCCGTACACACCCCTTTGTATCTCCAGGGTCACTTCATCGGAGTAGGGGTCTTTGCCTTCCATGATGAAGGCTCTCGTTCCCATCCAGCGAGGATAGAAATCGTTTCCGCTAGGGATTCGAGAAGTGAAGAGCGAATAGGTTGCGTAGGTGAGGAGAAGGTAGGTGACAATTGCCAGGGCCGTGGCCAATGTCGCTCTCCCTGCCCCACGAGCTACGCACTCCCGGCGGACTTGATTCATGTTCGATTCCATTGCCACGTGATTATCGCAGGTTGTCAACAGGATGTCATGTCGAAGGACCCTTCGGCAGGGCCGTCCGATCCTTGTCGCTAGGCCACACATCCGGTCTGGGGCAGCCACGTGATGAAGATGCTAGAGAGCTTGAGACGGTACACCGGTCCAGTCACATCACTCACACGCAACAGACGGGCACCAGCGCACCTATCGCCCGATTGCCGGCCCGAGCTCCAGACCATATGCCACCGTCATGCCTCGGCTTGGCTACCTCAACCTGAGCCGGTGATCTTGAAACACCAACGTGTGGGAGGCGTGGCTGTTCCCCAGATCCAGGAGATAGGCCGAACTCTCGGCGGTAAGCGGGATTTCTGCCATGGAGATATCTGACGCTGCGGCGACGGCCCGGTCAAGAACAAGCACGTATCGCACCTCGGATGGCAACGGTATTGTGTCGTGCAGCTCGATATGGCTCAGATTGTAGGACGGCGCCCTATGCTGAGTCCTGAAGACCCAGCCGTACACTCCAGCTTCCGGGTCAGCCCCGATGCAGTAGAGCAGATAGTCAGGTAGATAGTAGGATGCGTGGCGAAACGAACCGGTTGTGAAGAAGCCGGTGAGCACAATCGTGTCGTTTCGGTGGAATCTTTGTGTAAGAGCGAGGATCCCGTCCCACTGCAGGTCATGGAGCATGATGGAGTGTACTGAGGCTTCCCAGGGTGCGCGTAGGAAGAGACCCGTGCCCACGAATCCCGTAAGAACGAGGATTGTTAGCGAGGCCTTCTGTGTGGCAAATGCCACGGAATGCCC
>JBAVWD010000093.1:0-2306 GCA_049697655.1 Anaerolineae bacterium
GTGGGAGGCCTGGTATCCTGTCCGGTGATCGCGGTGCCCACCAGCGTGGGTTACGGAGCAAGTTTCAACGGCCTTGCACCTCTGCTCACCATGCTCAACTCTTGCGCG
This sequence comes from Anaerolineae bacterium, assembly GCA_049697655.1. GTDB lineage: Bacteria > Chloroflexota > Anaerolineae > UBA7937 > B3-Chlor > JAUVXJ01. The sequence goes on from JBAVWD010000093.1 coordinate 109, forward strand.
CCCGGAGTGGCGGTGGTCAACATAGACAACGGCTTCGGCGCTGGCTTCTTCGCCCATACCATCATGGGCCTGGCAGGAGAGAGATGAAGCTCGCCTACTTCGACTGTTTCGCCGGCATCAGCGGCGACATGATCCTGGGCGCACTCATCGATAGCGGTCTGGACCTCGCGGAGTTCCACAAGGCTCTTCAGGGCCTCCGCCTGTCCGGGTACGAACTCCAGGTGGAGAAGGTACAGAAAGGGGTGATCCAGGCCACGGACGTACAGGTGCGAGTGAGTGACGACAGCACGTCGCGCACGTTGGCCGGCATCGAGGCTGTCATCACAGAAAGTGAGCTGCCCGAGAGGGTCAGGCGACGCAGCATTAGCATCTTCCAGCGCCTGGTGAGCGCGGAGGCGGCCATCCACGGCGCCAAACCTGAGGAAGCTCATCTCCACGAGGTGGGGGCCACCGATGCCATCGTGGACGTGGTAGGCAGCCTTCTCGCGCTGGACCTCCTGGGTGTGGACAAGGTCTACGCCTCGCAGCTCCCCCTCGGCCACGGCTTCGTGTCTTGCGCTCACGGGCTACTGCCGCTTCCAGCGCCAGCGACGCTGGAGCTGTTGAAGGGTGTGCCTGTGGTTCAACTCGACGTCGAAGGAGAGCTGGTGACGCCCACGGGTGCTGCCATCATCACCGGTCTCGCTGAAGAGTTCGGGCCATTCCCCCACATGGCGGTGCAGAGCATTGGCTACGGAGCAGGCAAGAGCGAGTTCCCTTTCCCTAATCTGCTGCGAGTGCTCCTGGGCACTCCAGACCGGCAACCCTCCGGAACAATGGAGACCGCCGTGCTCCTGGAGACCAATCTTGATGACATGAACCCCGAGCTGTACGATCACGTGATGCAAGCTCTCTTCGATGCCGGGGCACTGGACGTCTTTCTGCAACCCTTCCAGGGCAAAAAGAATCGCCCCGGAGTCCTCCTCTCGGTGTTGTGCCAGCCTAGAACGGAGCAGAGGCTTTCATCCATCATCTTTTCCGAGACCACCACTCTCGGCATCCGCCGGCTGAGACTGGAGCGCCTGTGCCTGGACCGCGAGACGGTGCAGGTCGATACACCGTATGGGCGCGTGAGGATCAAGGTGGCAAGACTGGACGATGGGATCGTCAATCTAGCGCCCGAATACGAGGACTGCCGCCGTCTTGCCCTGGAGACCGGACAACCCCTCAAGGAGGTGTACGCGGCCGCTCAGGCCGCAGCGAGTTGCTGGCGCGATAGCCGCCGCTAACGCTGCACCACCCGTTCCTGCCACGGTGCGGCGCCTCGCCAAGGATATCCCATGCGTGTGTTGCGCTCCCTCCTCGTGGTCTTGCTTTTCCTGACCCTACTTTGTATCCTGGGCTTCGCCGCCGTGTGCCTCAACATCGACTACCATGGACGCCAAGATCTGGCCCAACCGGCGGATGCCATTGTGGTCCTCGGAGCACAGGTTCTGCCCGACGGCCAACCAGGCCCCGACCTGAGATCACGCACGGAGCACGCCGTGAGCCTGTATTGGGCGGGCCTAGCCCCACGGCTGATCTGCGCGGGTGGCGTGCGGGACGATGCGGCCTCGGCAGCGGCCGTGTGCAAGACCCTGGCTGTGGAACTGGGCACACCAGCAGAGGCGATCTTCCTGGCAGATGGATCGGCCAACACAGAAGAGGACGCCCGGGAGGTAGCGGCCGTCATGCAGCAGCACGGGTGGCAGAGCGCCGTGGTGGTCAGCCACCCTCTACACCTCTATCGCGCCAAGCTCTTTTGTGAGAGAGAGGGCCTGACCGTCTATACCAGCCCCACGACCACGGACCTGGACCGGATAGATCTGCCCCTGCGAGGCTACTACACCATCAGAGAGTGCGCTGGTATCCTCTGGCCGTATCTCGAGCGGGCTGGCTTTCCCCCGGAATGGACTGCTGTCCTGGAAGATTGGGTCTACTCCGGGCCTTGAACCTGCCCCCAGCGTGGTCATATGCCGCACCGCAGATTCACAGCGACGGTGTCAGTCGACGCGCCAGCCTCGACCAGGCACAGCGACTATTGCCGTCGCCTGTCAAAGGGCGGTATAATGATGGTCAGCCTTGGCTCGTGGTACTGAGCGAGGCAAAGGACTGGCGGATGGAAGAGACGACACCGGCCATACACGACATAGTGGCTTACACGGACCAACTGGAGGTCA
>JBAVWD010000094.1:0-1559 GCA_049697655.1 Anaerolineae bacterium
AGGCCAGGAGCGGATAGACAACCTGCTCAGGAAGCTCCCTCTTCCGTTTCGAACAGGGCCAGCACCTCGGTTATGGAATCCAACATCACATCCGGCTCGATGCCGACCCGAAGCTCCCTCTCGTCGAACTCCCCAGTCCTCAACAACACCGACCCGATGCCAAAGGCCTTCGCCCCAACCATATCCGTGGAGACCCTGTCGCCCACCATGACTACTTTACTCTTTTCCAGTCCCATGGTCTTCAGAGCCAGATCGAATACGTATGAACTGGGTTTGCCAAGGTATACCGCCTCCACCCCGGCTGCTCGCTCCAACATGCCCACACAGGAGCCAACGTGCAGTTCTGGTTCCCCCAGGCTCCTGTCAACAAGCTCCCCCTGCATACCGATCAACTTCGCCCCGTTGAGCAGCAGCCGCAAGGCCTTGTTGAGATGATCGAAGTCGAACTTGCTCCGGTTGTCCCCGATGACGATGTACTCAGTGTCGTCGGTGTCTTGCTGGAAATCCTTGAACTCATCCAGCCCTTCCCTCTCCAGCATCACCCAGCAAGAGCGCGGGCTCAGCCCTCGAAGACATGACGCCGTGGCGTACAAGGCTGTGATCACTTCCTCATCGAGGATCCGGAAACCCGCCCTCCTCAGCCTCTCAGCACATGACTGGCGGCTCTTCAGCGTGCTGTTAGTCAGAAATCTCAGCACCATTCCCCTTTGCCGGAGCGCATTGATGGTGTCCACAGCTCCGGGGCAGACTTCCCCGTGCCACTCCAGGACGCCATCCACGTCGAAGATCATGCCCTTGACTTGGGTTGGCATCAACACGCACCGCCAAGGTGGACCTGCGGCTGTCCGTTCAGCCGCGCCGCCCGCAGCGAGCCTGTCGGCAAACGGCCTCTTGCTCTTGTTCCTGATCGAGACCGATCTCTGCTCATCGGCTCCCTGCTGCGGCAGACCGGCGTCTCCTTCTTCGCACCAGCCACACCACCAGCAGGATGAGGAGGACTCCCAGAGGAACCGAACAGGCCAGCAGACAAAGCACGCAGGCCACGACCATCCGATAGTTGTCAATCAGACTACCACCCTCTACCGCTCCGCCGCCCTCATCCCCTAGGCATTCGACGTTTTCCGCCCATTCGTAGTAGGGGCAATCCTCTCCGTGCTTCTCCCAGCCTCTGGGGAGGGACGGGCACTCACTGATGTCCTCGACAAACGCGCACTGTTGCGTTACTGTGTTGATGACCACGTCCTCACAATCACCTGATGCTCCACTGTGACCCTCGGTACAACAGAACGTGACCTTATGGGCTGTGCACGTAGGGACGATCTCCACTTGGGCATAGCCGACGGGGCATTCAGCCTCCCACAACGCTCCCAGGATCTCCCAGCCTGCGGGAGGAGAGCAGCTCACGCACTCATCCCCACCCGAAAACTCGGCACACTGCTTGCTCGCGTGGTTCACCGCAAGCTGAGGGGGTGCCGCCGCAGCAAAGGCTCCCTGGCTCCCCGAACAGAACAACACAACCAGGGTCAACCACAATAGACTCTTCCTGACTTTCATAGCCA
>JBAVWD010000095.1:0-6796 GCA_049697655.1 Anaerolineae bacterium
GAGGCGACCTTCGCCGATCAGATGGAGTTGACCTCCTGCGCCTTCGAGCCCAGCCCCTCGGCACCGGCGGAAGTGCTGCACGTCAGCCTCTCGTGGCGCTCCCTGCACTCGACAGAGAGCGACTACACCGTCTTCGTCCACCTCATCGATGAGAGCGAGCGGGTATGGGCGCAACACGACGGACAGCCCGTGGGCGGCTCACGCCCCACGTCGTCCTGGCAGCCCGGGGAGGAGATCACGGACCACCACGGACTCGCCCTTCCGGCCGATCTGCCCCCAGGGGAGTACCGCCTGGCGGTGGGACTGTACGACGTAGCAACCGGGGAGCGCTTGCCGGTCGAGCCAGGCGAAGGGACCGCACCCACTGACAGAGTGCTCGTGGGTTCTCTCCTGATCGCTCCTCCCACAGGTTGAACCCTCCATGAGGCTCAACACTCGCCACCCGGCTCCCACAGGGCGCAGATAACAGCCACGACCGCGCAGTCTCATCACCTCCTCTCGTTGACAGCCACATGGCGTCGTGATATACTTTTGTCAGATGACCGCCTGCGGGCATCCAGAGGGGAGCTTATGAACTGGTTCGACGTGGTTCTCGGTCTGTTGTTTGCGGTGGGCCTGACGGGAGGCTACTTCCAGGGACTGATTCGCCAGGCCTTGAGCCTGGGTGCGGTGGCCTGTGGAATCATCCTGGCCACGTATCTTCACCTCCCTTTGGCAGCTTGGTTCGCGTTCATGTCTCCGGACACAGCCGTGGCCACCAGGGAGACCGCAGCCTTCCTGCTCTCGTTGGTAGCGCTTGTCACGGCGCTGGAAATAGCTCAGAGAAAGGCGGTCCCGGCGACACGACTGCTAGCCATCGGCGTGCTGGACCAGATTGCGGGCGCCCTCGTCGCTGTGGTCTCTGTGGCCCTTCAGCTCAGCATCGGTGTGCTCATGTTGAAGCTCCTTGTCACGCCACACTGGCCCATCGGGGGTACGCTGCGCTGGGTGCTCACGCGGGGAATGTTGTCCTCCACTCTGGCACCAGCCTTGTACAGTCTGCTGGTGACACTGGTCACAATGATAGGTGCCCTGCTGCCGCAAGGAAGGCCCAGGTTTCTCACCTTCCTGTGACCATAAGGCAGGCCTCAGACCCACATTCCCCCGTTGGCCGCTGCCAGCGGGGTTGCTTTGTCGAGACACATGGATGACAAGTCCTGGCAAGTTCTGGAATACCCCAAGATCCTGAATCGGTTGGCCGAGCACACCTCCTTCTCGTTGGGTCATGAGCTGGCCCTCAAGTTGCGCCCCTCATCGAGAGAGGAGGTTGTCAAAAGGCGGCAGCAGGAAACCGCGGAAGCCAGATACCTTCTGGACGTCAAGCCCACGCTCACGCTCGGTGGCGTGTCCAACCTGCGCCCCTTGCTGCAGAAGGCCCGAGTCCAATCAACGCTGACCGCAAGTGAACTCCTCGATGTCCGGACCACGCTCCTGGCCGCTCGGTCCATTCGTCGCTCCATTGCTCCCCTGGATGACCGTCTCCCCCTTTTGGCAGCCCGAGCCGAGGAGATAGAAGCCTACGACGAACTGCCACAACTTATCTCCAACGCCATCAACGACCGTGCGGAGGTGGTCGATGGGGCCAGCCCCGAGCTGGCCCGTATCCGTCAGGAGGTCGACGAAGTCCACGAGGAGCTACTGGACAGACTGGAACGCATCGTGTCCTCTCCCAGTAACAGCCTGTTTCTCCAGGAAAGGATCGTCACCGAGCGCCACGGCCGCTACGTGATACCCCTCAAGGCCGACTTCAAAGGTCGCATCCCAGGGGTGGTTCACGACCAATCCGCCAGCGGTGCCACGCTCTTTATCGAGCCTCTCGCCACCCTGGACCTCAACAACCGCTGGCGGCAGTTGCAGGTCGAGGAAGAGCGGGAGGTCGAGCGGGTCCTCAAGCAGCTAACAGCCCGCGTCGCCCAGGAGGAAGAGCCCATCGCCAAGACGATGAGGGCTTTGGCCGCTCTCGACCTGGCCTTCGCCAAGGCCCGATACGCCCTGAGCATACGGGGCGTCGCGCCGGAACTGGTGCCCTTCCGCTCCGCACGCAGCGACCGAGGAAAACCCGGTCCCGCTCTCCACCACCCAGGGTCCACCTTGCGGCTGATACAGGCTCGGCACCCCCTTCTGCCAGACTCCCAGGTCGTGCCCATGGACGTCCATATCGGTGATGATTCCTTCATCCTGGTCATCACTGGCCCCAACACCGGAGGAAAGACCGTCTGCCTGAAAACGGTGGGGCTGCTGGCCCTCATGGCGCAAGCTGGACTGTACATTCCCGCCGCTGAGGGATCCGCCCTTTCCATCTTCAGCGGTGTCTACGCGGACATCGGCGAGGAACAAAGCATAGAACAGAGTCTCTCCACCTTCTCCTCCCATATGACCAGGATTGTGGGCATCCTGAGCCACTCCTTTCGAAAGTCCTTGGTGCTGCTCGACGAGCTGGGAGCCGGTACAGACCCGGTGGAGGGCTCGGCCCTGGCCAGAGCAATCCTCGGCCACTTGCACAGACGGCTGATCACGACTCTTGTGGCCACCCACTACTCCGACCTCAAAGTCTACGCCCATTCCACGCCTGGCGTGTTGAACGCCTCCGTGGAGTTCGATGCCGAAACGTTGGCACCTACCTACAAACTAAGCATCGGGCTCCCCGGCCGGAGCAATGCCCTGGCTATCGCGGCTCGCCTGGGCCTGTCCAAGAAGATCGTGGCTCAGGCCGCGAACTCCTTGGCGCCCGAAGACGTTGAAGTGGAGAGCCTGCTCGCGGATATCAAGAGGGCTCGCGACGAGGCCGTGGAGGCCCTGGAGGCCGCCAAAGAATCTCGCGCCCAGGCGGCACGCTTGAAGAGCGAACTGGAGGAGGAACTGGCCGCGATCGAGGAGGAGCGCCGGGAGACCCTCAACCGCGCCCGAGAGCAAGCCAGGCTGGAGCTGGCCGAGGTGAGGAAGGAGCTCCAGGCCATCTCCAGGGCCATCAAGCCACAGGTCAAACAGCAGGAGTTGCCCCAAGCCAGAGCTCGGGCGAAGGAGTTGGAGACCACGATACAACCTCCAGAGCCACCCCTGCGACTGTACCCCATCGACAAGGAGAAGCTCCAGGTCGGGCAATCAGTCTGGGTCGAGGACCTCCGCCAGCGCGGGCAGATCACCGAATTGCACGACGACGAAGAGGTTGAGATCGCGGTCGGCAAGTTCCGGGTGCAGGTGAGGCTCGATGATCTGGAACGACTTGAGGATGAGGCGGAGGCGAGACCGGAGAGCACCTACGTGGCTCGTTTACCCTCGTCGCCGCCCCCCTTGGCCCTGCACCTGCGAGGCTACCGGGCCGAAGAGGCCATCATTGAGCTGGGGAAATACCTGGACCGCGCCTACCTGTCCCATCTACCAGAGGTGCGCATCGTCCACGGCAAGGGGACAGGCACGCTACGCCAACTGGTGCGAGAGGAGTTGCACCGTCATCCCCTTGTGGCTTCCTACCGACCAGGATTGCCCGAAGAGGGGGGAGAGGGGGTGACCGTCGCTGAACTCAACCAGTAGTGGGAGTAATGGCGCTAACTGGACGAGGGTGGTGATTCCTCTGGCGGCGAGGAATCGATGCAGATCGCCAGGACAAGCACGGCCAGCAGATAACCCAGGTAGTTCTCATTCATGAATCGTGACGTGTAGAGGAAAGCCAGCGCCAGGAAGGCGTAGTGGTAGAGCATAGAAGCGACGGAGTTGTGCCTCCATTGTCGCCACAGCAGATACAACAAGAGAGGCAAGCTTATCAGCAACTCCGGTATCCAGAAGGAGAAGTAGTCCAGACGAGACTCCACCAGGCCCAGTGCCAGTACAAAGTTGGCCAGCCCCCAACCCGTGATCTGGTAAGGCACATCCGCGGTACCGCTGCTCCATCGCCAGACGTCGTCGAACATCGCATTCGGATCCCAGGCCGCAAAAGGCAAGACCAGAACGGCGACCACAACGAGCAGCGGGGCCATCTTGCGCAGCAGGTAGAGGCCGAGAGGCTTGATGCCACTTCGCGGGGAGAACCCTTCTCGACGCACCAAGTAGAGGAAGTAGAAAGGCACGAGGAACCAGGCTGTCGGTTTGCTGGCACAGGCCAGTCCGAGCATGACCGCAGACCAGGAGTCCCTGCGGAGCTTCAGTAAGTACACGGAGAAGATGATCCAGGCCAGTACGAACACGTCGTTCTGCCCGAAGATGACATCGCTCCCCATGATGGGGTTGAGCCCCAGCACCATCACGAGGACCAGTCGCTGGTCCCCTTCCGGGACCAGCCGTGCGGCCACGATGAGCATGACGACGAAGAGCAGCAGATAGACGAACCTCTGATCGTACCAGCCCAGCAGCGTTTCGCTCAGAAGCTGCACCGGTGCAGAGGAGAGAAAGGTCCAGGGTAGATAGGGATAGTGATACAACGCGGTCTGGTAATCCAGGCCCCATTCGGCCATGGGTGTGTCCACGTAGTCCTCGACGTAGGGGTTCTTGCCGGCGAGGATGTACCTGGCCGCCTCCTCCGTCTGAATAACACCTCCGTCGTGACAGAAGCTTGCCGGACCCGTGACATGGCGCAGGAGCACGGAGAACGTGGACAGGGAGACCACAGTGGTGAAGATGATACAGAACACCAGGGCTAGCTTGGCCCGCTGGCGTCCCTGCTCGCTGAAGCCATGCCATAGGTCAAAGAACAGGTACAGAAGCAGCAGGCCGAAGGTGATACTGATCAGCAGGAGGCTGATGGGGTCTGTCATCCAATGCTGGAGCAGATCGAGGGCCTTCTCCGACAGCAATGAACCCACCACGGGGATGCGCTTGATGAGTTCCACCCGTCGCTGCGCCACCAGGCGATCCGCCAGGGTGTCTATTCGCACCCTGGCCAGCACGAGCACGAAGAGCAACAGGACGTCAAACCGCTTGATCTTCACCGCAACGTCCCTTTCCGGCGCTCATTATACAAGAACAGCCGCCGGTGGGCTACCGACTTCCCAGCTCCAGGGGGCTGCCGGAACATCATGCGCGTCATCTTGAGAAGAGGGTTCGGCTTGCTGGTCAGGGGCGCCCTCCTGTTCGCCATCATCTGGGGCTCCAATTTGTGGCTGGTTCGTTTGCGAGACTCCATCCACAGCCATCGCTCGGTTCTGGCTGGGCAGCCCAGCCTCTCCGAGCCCACCAGCCCCCTCGTGCAGCAAGTAGTCCTGGTATTGGTGGGGGGTCTGACCTACGACGCCTCCCTCGACATGCCCTATCTCAACACCTTGCGACGGCAAGGCCTGGAAGCCCCCTGCATGGGCCATTATCCATCCTACTCCCAGAGCGCCTGGACGACCCTGCTCACCGGAGCGGGGCCAGAGATCAGCGACGCACCCCTGGTGAATCTCCACCCGGAGCAACTGGGGTTCCTCACCGTGGACAGCCTGTTCACCGAGGCAGAAAGGGCCAACCTGACCACGGCCATCGCTGGCTTCCACTGGTGGGAACGAATGGTTCCTGACCTGGTAGTGGATCGGCGGTTCTTTGTCTCCTCGGCCGATGCTGAGGGCGACCGTCAGGTATCCCAGGCAGCCCTGGAGTGGTTGAGCAACGTGCCGCCCAATCTGCTTCTGGTCCATTTCAGCCAGGTAGACGCCGCAGCAGGAGCCTACGGCACGGCCAGCCAGGAGTACAGAGACGGGGTCCAGCGGGCAGACTCACTCCTGCGAGAGATAGGACAGGCCATCAGTCTGAGGAGGAATGTACTCGTCGTAGCCTCTGATCACGGGTATCTCGCCAACGGCGGCCACGGTGGTGCCGACAAAGAGGTGGTGACCACGCCCCTGGTGATGGTGGGAGCCCGCGTACAACCAGGGCCGCACGACCAGGTGGACCAGTCGGACGTAGCCCCAACGATCGCTGCCTTGCTCGGACTGGCTGTCCCCAGCGCCGCCCAGGGAGAGATCCTCTTCGACGCGCTGGTCATGGACGAAGCTGAGAGCACCGAGAAATGGGTGTCCTGGTCCCAGCAGAGAGTGGAATTGAGCGACCTTTATCTGGAGAGCATTGGCCAGGGACCTCTTACCGAGGGGACTAAGGGTGACGCACAGGTAGCCTACAGCTCCCTCCTGGTGAGAAACTACGGAAGCGCCCGCAGCTTGGCAGAGCTCGCCGTGCAGGAAGCCACGAAGGAGATGATCAGGGGTCGCAGCCAACGTCTGGTCAGAGAACAGAGGCAGAGACTGCCCGTGGTCGCCCTGTTGGCAGCGCCCATTGCCTATCTCCTCTGGCGCCGCTGGACCCGCACGACCGCTGTCTTGTTGACCTGTGCGGTGACCACGGTCCTGATCTACAACCTGCTCTTCGTCTGGGAGGGACAGGTCTACTCACTGAGCACCATTGGCCAGTGGTGGACCTTTGCCACGGACGCGTTTGTGCGCATGGCCACAGCCCTTGTGCCAGCCACGTGCGTCGTCGTGTGGCTGGTCTGGCACCAAAAGAAGAGGTCCCCCCTCGAGATCGCCACCTTGAACTACAGCTTTGCGTTGCTTCTGGCGTTCCTGCTCGCACTGCCCCTGTCCGCGGCCTATGTGCTCAACGGAGTGGAGGTCACCTGGCTCCTTCCCCAGCCGCTCGCAGCCTTCCTCCAGATTTCGTCATTGGTCCAACTGGGCATGGCAGCGTTTCTGGCCACGTTTCTGCCCGTTATCACCGTACCCCTCGACAGGCTCCTTCGCTGGGTAGCTCTAAGGGTCAGTTCCCTCACCAGATAGGCGGATCGGTGACGGTG
>JBAVWD010000096.1:0-2259 GCA_049697655.1 Anaerolineae bacterium
GTTGGACAGCACCAGTTGCAGTGGGATTGGGGGGGAGTCTCCGGCGAGATGGTTGGGTTCAAGCTGTACATCAATGGAGCCTTCAACGGGAACAGCTTTACCAGGGACGCTCGCTCCTGGGTGCTCCCCGAGAGCATGGAGCCCACCTGTACTGAGACCGTAGAGTTGCAGTTGACGGCCTTCAGGGGCAATACCTTCACTCCGGACCAGGAATCGCCTCTCAGTGAGGCTGTGGTTCTGGAAGGACCGCCGTGTCCGCGTAGTGTGCGCGTCACCTTCGACCGCCTGGACACCTTCGACCTCAGGGACGAGTCAAAGATGGATGGTGACCAGGGGCCCATCTTCGGTATCTTCGGTGTCAACGACGAGAGTATCAGTTTCGATGCTTCCGACTACCCGGATGGCTTCACGCTCACACCCTGGGTTTCCTACAACATCCAGGACATCTTCGATACAGTCTGGCCCTGGGAGTTGGGGTGTTGGGAAACTATGTGTCCTTACCATGTCCCCGACGCCAACTACGTCACCGTGGAATTGGGGCCCGACGATGATTTGGCTATCTTCGGGATCATCTATGACTGGGACTACAATATGTACGAGGAGATCGTCCACGGGAGGCAGTCCATACCGTTCGACGACATCGTCCCTGGTGCCCTTGAGATCAGCGACGGGCAAGGGCTACTGACGGTCCAGATAGATGTGCTGGTCGGCCCAGAGGCCGGCCCCCTGCCCGATCTAGTCATCAGCGATCTCACTTCGGCCGAGGATGGCCAGCTTCGCATTCACGTCTTCAACAACGCCGCAGACCTGGTCAACCAGGATATCACAGTGCAGGTAGAGCGGCTGAGCACCGGTGAGGTCCTTGAGACTCCTACTTGGCCCAACATGACTATCCCCTCTGGGGGCGAGGTCCGCCTGGAGCAGCCCGACCTACTTCTCGAGCCCCACGATCTGCGGGTTATCGTTGACCCCGGCCCCGACTCGACCATCGAGGAGATGAACGAGCGCAACAACGTCTACGAGACGCCCGTGGTGATGCGAGTGGAGTTCACAGAATTGTTGGCCTTTCCCTGCGAGAGCTTCCTCGACCTTGAAGCAGAGCACTGGTTCTATCTGTCAGTAGCCCATGGCCCGTCGCCAGAAGAGGCCGTATCGGTCGGTGGCCGCAGAAGGTATCCCGCGTCCGGCACTGTGGAGCTGGACACGTACGAGGACCGAGTGGGAGATGATCCAGATTATTGGGCGCACTGGTACCCCAGCCAGGACGACCCAGATCGGTTCGTTGTGGAGTTCGAGATGCCAGTGGACGATACGGTGTACATAGAGGCGTCGGGCTACGAAGATGATCCCGTCCAAGATGACCGGCTGGGCTACATCTCTGCCGAGTATGGGCCCGATGTGAACTACGGAGACAGTGACGATACGTACAGCGACCACTCCCCTGATCAGGGCTGCAACGAAGGTCATCCTCGGGACTACTTTGGCTTCTATGCTTGGTGGCGTATCACCAGGGTGTACTAGTCAATTCACAACGTCGGTCGAGTAGTTCAAGCTCGAGCCTCTCGCTGGCTGCGCAAGTGGCTTCCAGCCAGCGGCTGAAGCTATGTACCTGCCTCGCCGATAGTCGCGCCGTGTCCCCGTCCTCGCTGCTGGAAACTCACCCCTGGCTGTGCTACAATCTAAGTGGAACAGGCGCCCCGCTAAGCTTGCGCCGTCCAGACATGGGACTCTGCGTTCGGCCCAGTCTTGAAAGGCTGCGCGGAGCATGGAAGAGCGGCTGGCGTCCTGGGGAGAGTCTCGGCATGCCGCAGCTGGTCAGAGGTGGAAAGTACGTTTACGGCTGGTCGATGGTTAGCGACAAGGGAAAGATACCCCTTCCTCCCGAGGCCATGGGCGAGTACGGCCTCAAGAAGCACGACAAGGTCATCCTGATGAGTGGAAGCCGCCGGTCTGGCGGCTTCGCTGTAACTACACCGGGATTGCTGGGGGGATCACCGCTCTCCGCGGTGTTGCAGAGGTTTCCCAGGCTGCGCACGTTCCAGATGCCCCCGGCGCGAGTGGTCAGAGTGGAGGGCAGGCCCCTCTGTTGGACGAGCATTGAAGAGGACGGCTCCATCACTCTGCCAGATGATACGCTGAGAGAATACGAGATTGTGCCAGGTGACCGCCTGCTGACGGTCAGAGGCAGTGGTCTCGCCTTGGGCTTCGCGCTCAAGGGCCCCCTGGTGGACGAAGCCCTGACGCACGCCGAGATAGAAG
>JBAVWD010000097.1:0-4290 GCA_049697655.1 Anaerolineae bacterium
TGGGGGCGACGATCGCCGAGTTGCTGGGGATCGACCCCTTGCCCCATGGTACGTCGTTCGTCAGCGAGATCATGAGGGACGCGTGACGGACCGAGACTCGCCGTCTACGTGATCTTGTCGAAGAGCCTGTTGTACGTCGGGGGAAAACGGGGCTCGAACCCCTGGTAGACGGGGATAGGGTAGGCCAGGCCGACCTGGCGGCCCGACATCCTCAGGCCCTCAAGGAGCTGGTCCATCATCTCCATGGGTGCCGTGAAGGCCAGTTCGTCGTCGGCGGTCATGGCGAAGATGCGGTCGCCGCCACCCGGCAGCACCAAGTGACAGCCCCTGGTCTGGGCTGCACGGATGATCCCCTCAGCGCAGGAGGCAGCCCTGCCGCCGAAGGAGCAGCTCAGAGGGTGACCTTCATGGTAGGTGGCTGCCTGGACCAGACGCATCATCTGGGCGGCGTTGCCATAGATCATCATCAGGTCAGGTTCCCAGGTGGTCACCTCCAGTGGGCTGATCACAAGACCCGTGCACTCCCCCTTGGGTAGCCTGGGTATGGCGGCTATTTGGCGTCGAGCGGCTTCGGGATTCTCAGCATACTGGGCAGCGAGCATGAGATCGGCCACCTCGTCCAGAGTGGGCTCTTCTTCCACCCAGCCATAGGCTACCAGTGCTGCTGCACAGCAGACGTCATCTCTCTGAAGGCCCAGTTTCCAGCCATACCTCCTGGCCATGGTGATTGCCTGGCAGGTGGTCACTCTGTGTTTGAGGAGCTTCGCCGGGCGATGGACTCGCTTGGGGAAGTCCTCGCCTGGCCTGAGGAGTCTGACGGCCAGCGGCCGCGTGTGCGGTCGCAGCAACTCGGTGATGATCTGGGCGTGGTCCGCTCCATCGTACATCGGCTGCCACCTCCTGGACTGCTGCTCATCTGGGGCACACTGGGCATTATAGCGGCAATGGGTCCTGCGTGGCTAGGAAGTGGGCCGCCCCTCGCTGGGTCGGAGGTCTCCAGCGACCGTGGCAGGAGGTCCCCTCCGCGATGGAGGTTTTCTGGTGTTGCCGTGGGCGGCGAAGTGTGATATTATGGTGCACGGAGAAGCCCACGCGGCTGTCCACGGTCGCGTTTTCTGGGATCGTGCGGTGGGTGCACGAGCGAGGTCCGGTTGTTCGGGAGCAGGATTGCGTTCGACAGCCTTGCAGGCTGGAACTGGACCCGACGGGGAAGGAGGAGGGCTCCTACTGTGGGCGTCGTTAGAGGTGCTTGGCGCATTGTCCGCGCTCATCGCCGCGCGTACGTGGCTCTGAACGTGATGTACTATAGTTTGGTGGCTTTGGCCATGGTGTACGTGGCCCTGGTCAATCCGGGTGTGCAGGAGCAACTGCTGAGTGATGTGCAGACTTCCTTGACGGAGGGGCCTCTCGCCACGGTGGCAGGTGTCTATCTGGGCGGAAACGTCGCCGCTGCGGCGGTCCTGACGTTCCTGGTGAACCTTCTAGTCGGAGCTATACTGACAATCACGCTGCCTTCGCTGATTGTGCCCTTCGCGGGCATCGCGCTGGGAGCATACAGAGCCGTGCTATGGGGCTTACTTCTGGCCCCCACGACGAGCCAGCTGGCACTGGTGATGATACCCCATTCCCTCACGCTGATCCTGGAAGGGCAAGCATACGTATTGGCGATCCTGGCCTCGTATGTCCACGGTGTGGCCTTCCTGCGCCCGCAGAGCGTGGGCGTGGCCGGCCACCGGCAGGGCTACTTGGAGGGCGCTAAGCGTACCGCCAGGCTGTACGTGCTGGTGGTGATCGTCCTGGCGGTGGCAGCAGTCTACGAGGCCGTGGAAGTGATAGCCATGGTCTGGGTGGCGTCTGGCGGCGCCTAGAGGGCCTGGCCTTGCGCATGGCCCTCACTTGTGATAGACTCCCAACAACGTTGGGTGCGCAGCGGCTTTGGTTTGTCATGTGGTAGGTTGAGGAGGAGAGGATGTACCAAAAAGTGACCATCGTGGGGAATCTCGGCGGCGATCCGGAGATGCGCTACACGGCCAGCGGAGTGCCCGTGACCAAGTTCAGTGTGGCCACCAACCGACGGTGGACCAGCGCCGATGGCAATCCCGGTGAAGAGACCACCTGGTTTCGTGTGTCGGCCTGGAGGGGCCTGGCCGAGACCTGCAATCAGTACCTGAGCAAGGGCAGACAGGTCTTGGTGGAGGGCAGGCTGGTACCGGACAAAGAGAGCGGCGGGCCCAGGGTCTGGACCGGCAACGATGGTGTCGCTCGAGCTTCGTATGAGGTGCTCGCTCTCGACGTCAGGTTCCTAGGCGGCAGGGGCGAACGAGAAGAGGCACTGCCGCCGGGCGCCCCCGAGGGACCGACAGAGGGCGAAGACGAGATCCCGTTCTAGCGGGCCGTGTTCCCCACGAGCCAGTGGGGGGACTCTCTGAGAGGCGGATACCGCTCTCAGTAGCTGGCTAGAACAACTCGATGGGACACACCTCCTCAGGCGTGAAGGTGGGATTGCCGTATCCATAGTCGACGAGCACATCGACCGTCTCTGGGCGTTCGATGGCGAACTCGCCCACCTGCTCACAGGCCACCTTGAGGTCGGCTTCTCTCTCGTAGGCGTCCCAGAAGACGTTGACCACCTGGGCGTAGATGCTGTCTGGCTGAGCGCCCAGAAGCTCGTCTCTCGTCGCCTCAGCGGACGCTACCTCACCTAGCAAGAGATGGGTGAGCGTCAGCCGATAGCGGGAAAAGGCTGCAAGCTCAACTCGCTCACCCTCTTCCATCCACACGTCAAGGTTGGGGTTGTCGATGGCTTCCCGGTAGAGCGCGACAGCCTCCTCGTAGTTCGCGTCCAAGAGCGCCTGGTTGGCGTCCAGGACCTTGAAGTACAGGTAGTTCGAGTAGTCGTAGACTGTCTCCGAGAGGACGTAGGCCGTCCCGTCCCACTTGTAGACCTCCGTTCTCTCCCTCTGGGGGCCAGCTCCCACGGAGCCGATGGTGCCCCCGTACATGATCAACTCCCGCACGCCATCGCCGTCCCAGTCAACAAAACTGGGATCGACGTAGGACATCTCTATTCCCCCGCTGGTGAGGTCCTGGTACTGGCCTGTACCTGAGGCGACGATGAACACGGTTGTGAAGCAGGTGTGAGCGCCAAATGACGTGGAGGAGAAGGCCATCTCCGTGTGCCCGTCGCCGTTGAGGTCGTCTATCTCGATGAGCGCCGGATCGAGCAGAAGCGATTCACCCGCCGCGCTGTAGGCCAGGCTGTACCGCTGCTCGTCCTTGTCCACCACCAGGACATCGCCACGCAAGTTGACCCCGTAGTCCGGTGACGGATCAACAACCACCATCACGAGTTCTCCCGCGCCGTCGTCGTCCACGTCGACCCTCAGCAGGTCGGTGACGCGCCGCAGGGCTTCCCACTTCTCCAGCATGGCGCGCAGCCCGTCCTCATCGCCCTGGCTATCATTCAGATAGGTCACAATCGTGTCTGCATATTGTGCGAAATCGCCTGGGTGTTCCGCCAGGGGCACGGGTGTGGGTGATTCCTCCGCTGGAGCCGTCGGCTGGGGCGTCGCTGTGGCGGACGGTGGCGGAAGCGCGGCCGCCTGGCCGGTCGCTGTGGGCCCAGGTGTAATCTGGGGCACGTGCCCGAGGTCCGCGGCGCAGCCCGCGAGCAGCCAGGCGGTCAAAAGCATCGAGACGAGAAGGAAAGACCTGACGACGCTTTTCATCTCCCTAGTTCACGACCTAGAGCAGAGTGAGGTACTGATCGATCTCCCACGGGGTGACCTGCGTGCGATACTGATCCCACTCGGTCTTCTTCGCCCTGACGAAGGCCTCGTAGACGTGCTCGCCCAGCGTGTCGCGCAGTACTTCGTCTCTCTCCAGTTCGCCGAGCGCCTCCATCAAGCTGCCCGGTAGCGATTGTATGGAGAGCTCTGCGAGCTTCTCGTCGCTGAAATCGTAGACGTTCTCCTCGACAGGCGGGGGAGGCATCAGCTTCTGGTGAACGCCATCCAGTCCGGTTTTCAGCATAGCCGCGTATGCCAGGTACGGGTTGCAGCTGGGGTCGGGGCAGCGGAGCTCCAGACGCGTCCGTTCGTGGCGGTCATTAGAGTATTTGGGGACTCGGATGAGGGCTGAACGATTGACCTGACCCCAGCAGACGTACGCTGGGGCCTCGTAACCAGGGACCAGACGTTTGTAGGAGTTGACGGTGGGCGCGACGATAGCGGCCAGTGGCCGAGCGTGTTGCATCTGACCAGCGAGAAAGTGGTAGGCCAGAGGCGACAA